>CACXJP010000038.1 GCA_902768065.1 uncultured Erysipelotrichaceae bacterium | reverse complement strand
TTATTATTTTCATAAACTTGTTGTTTTCTTTTTCTAAATCTTTACCAATCTTTAATGGTTTTAAAAATTCGACTTTAACGCTTTTTCTAAATAATTTATATTTACCAGTTATTATAAATGGTACTAATTTTGTATTAGTTTTAGAGCATGCTTTTACTGCACCCATTTTAAATGGAAGAATTGTATCATCTGTTCTATTTATTGTACCTTCTGGAAATATTCCAATACATAAATCTTTTTCTAAGAATTCATATGTGCTTTCAAGTGCATTCTTATCATGAATTTTTCTATTTACTGGAACACAACCCATTCCTTTTACAATAAACTTAGTTATTCCATGAAATAATTCTTCTTTTGCAAGAAAATGAACTTGTCTAGAAGTCGCGATAACTAATAATACAGGATCAAGCCATTTAGTGTGATTACCCGCAAGTAAGATTCTACCATCACTAGGAATATTTTCTAATCCTAATATTTGTGGCCTAAAAAGAATTTTAAATAATAACTTAATTGGAGGTTTAACTATTTTATAAAACATTTTGTCCTTTACTTCTACCATTTTATTCACCTAAATTAATTATAAAACATTTTTATTAATCTTTCAATTATTAAAGACATCTAATTAGCTAGATGTCTTTTTTATTCTTCTTTACAAAATATTTTGGTTTTATATTATTAGAATCAATGATATCTCCTTCTTCATATTTTCCTGTTATTCTGTTGTATCTTACAAATTCCGTGTCTCCATTTGGATACAATAATTGATATCCCTTAAATTCATCATTCTTTTCAGTAACAAGTGCTTCATATTTTTCTTTTAAATCATCTATTGTTTCTGTTGGAAAGCCTGCTATCATTTCGGATCTTATAAAAATGTCAGGTCTTTCTCTTCTTATTCTTTTTATTATTTCAATAAGTTTATTTAACTCAATTGGTCTATTCATCATTTTATATATTCTTTCACTGCCTGTTTCAAGAGATGTAAATATTCCTTTTACTTTAGGATTAGTAATTATTTCATCTATAAGTTCAGGGTACCAATTTATTATTGCGCTAAACTCAGCATATTTAATAGTTTCTGGTGCAGTTATAATTTTTATTGCTTCATGAGCCATTTGTTTCCCATATAAATCTACTCCATATAAACTAAAATTTGAATTAATACATAAAATATAATTAATAGGATTATTATCTTTATAAATTATATTTAAATTATTCATAAGCATTTTAATCTTATCTAGAGAATGACTATGAAGTGGAAAATTTAAATAATTTGTTTTACAAAATGTACAATGATTCATACAACCACTCACAACAGAAATCTGAGCTTTATGAAAAGCTGTTGAATATGCAATATTACAATTAAGACCTTTAAACTCTGGATCTATTATTTTTATCACATAATTTGCTATGTCTTTAGAGTTAACAATTTCAAAATTACTTAAAAATCTTTTTAGGCCATCACTAATTTTAAAATTAAACCCATTTGCCGCACAACCACTTAATATTACTCTTGCATTTGGTTTTTTCTTTTGTAATAATTCCTCTAAATAACAAAAAGTATAATTAAGTGTATTATTAGATCCTACACAAGAGTTTATTATGACAATAATATCTGCATCTTCATAATTAGATACTATTTTAAAATCATCACCATAATCAATCATATTTAGAAATTCTTCTTCATTATGAACACCACAAGCACATGATCCACCAATATATATACTAGGCATAAACACCACCCCTGAAAATTAGTATGTATTATAGCAAAATAGTTTGTTTTTTTCAAGAAAAAAGAGATGAATACTCATCTCAATACTTTCTAATCATTGTTTTTATATAATGTGAATTATATATTTATAATTACTTCATAGGATAGCAAGATTACGTCCAGTTATTGCTGCATAACTTATTCCTAATGTTACTACTGTGATTACTACAAGTAATACTATTTGTAATGTTTTTTTGTCCTTAAAATTTTTCATAAAACTCTCCTTATTTTTATTACACTTCAAATCTATCACACCCCCCCCGATGTCAAATTTTCCTATAAATTTTCAAACAAAAAAACAAAAAAAGATAGCTTTACGCTATCTTTACAATGTAAATATATTTATTTAATAGTTTTTTTATATGTATCTTTTTGGTCTTCTTGATAATATAAAATAATGTTTAATACATATTTTTCATCTTTAAATTTTATTTTAAATAATGATAATTCATCTTCTGTTAAAGGAAATAACATAAGAAATCTATTAAGTCTTTCATTATTATGTCCATTCATAGATAGGTACATGTTTATTATTTCTTTTCTTGTTAGAACTCTATCAATTCTTAGTTTGTTGGTACTATACATATTATAGAAACCATTATAGTGATCACAGTATTCATCTATATCTCCAAGACTTGTTACTTCAGCAAATTCAAGTTCTTCTTCCTCTTCTGAAAAATATCTTAGTGTATCTTCTAGCCTTCCACAAAAATGAATTCCATTTCCTTTTGTACCATATTTTGCTTTACCCTCTGTTACGTACACTTTGCCCTCTTCAAACTTTTGGCCATTTTTATTAATTAATCCTTTGTAGAATGCTTTATATCCTTTCATAGAATCCCCTTTACTTTAAAAATTTATCATTAATTTTTTCAATAAAATTATAATTACTTTTTCTTATTATTTTGACTTTACTGTTTACTTTAATTCTTATTGCGATTACATCATTATAGAAAATATTATTTCCATCTACAGTTACTAATATTCCTCTTTGATTTGTTTTTGTTTTCAGATTAATTGTTTTATCAGTTGGAATTATTAGAGAATTTGTAAGTGTTCCATAACTCTTATTATTTAGAGGAGCAATTGGGGTTATTTGTAATGTATCAAATGTATTATATACAATGCTCCCTCCAAAACTTAAGTTATAGGCAGTAGATCCAAATGAAGTTGAAATAAGTATTCCATCTCCTACATAATTTTCAAGCAGATCATTATCAATATAGATATTACAATGAAGTGTATTTAGTCCCTCATCTCTTATAACAATTTCATTTAGTGATTTAATTGCCTCGGTTTTTGCTTTTGTTTCTATTTCTATAGATGCATATCCTATATCTTCTGAATGATATTTATTTGTTTTTAATTCTTTTATAAATTCATTTAAATTATCTAGACATATATCTTGAGCAAAACCTAGAGTTCCTGTATTTATTCCTACAAATAATGAATCTTCCTTAAAATTACTATCTCTTATCATTCTTAGAAATGATCCATCTCCACCTATAGCTATACCTAAGTCAAAATCATTATCTTCAGTTATTTTAAATTCTTCTTTTATTAAAGTATCCCTTACTATTTTTTCAGCATTTTTAGATTTTATATTATTATTAACAAATAATTTTACTTTATTTATTTTCATTTTTATACCTAAATAAGTATGATGGACGATGTCCTTCTCCTTTTTTTATTTTATCTGTTTTTTCTACCTTGTTAGCAATAATTCTTCTAAATGCTGGATCTAGTAATTTTTTATTTAAAATAACTTCATATACTTGTTGTAGTTCTCCTAGAGTAAAGTATTCAGGCATCATATTAAATACAATATCAGTGTAATTAATCTTATTTTTGATTCTTTCTAAACCTGCTAATATAACCTTATCATGATCAAAAGCCAAATCTTTATTATTTATTGATATAAAATCATATCTATCAGTTGAACCTTTTCTAAGTTTCTTCTTTACTGTTAAATTAATTACTTCTTCTTTATTAGTTAATGTAATTTTTACAATATTATTTTTCTCTTCAATAGAAATAACATCAAACCATGAAGCATGTTCTATATGAGATTTTAATTTATTCTTATCTACTAAAGCAACAAATGCAGTTGAGACTATTCTCATACGTGGATCTCTATCAATTCCATCAAATGTATATAGTTGTTCTAAATAAATATTTGAAAGATTTGTTTCTCTTTTTAATATCCTTCTTGCACAATCTTCTAATGTTTCTGTACTTGGATTTAAGAATCCTCCTGGTAGACACCACTTATCCTTATATGGATAATCATCTCTTTTTGCAAGCAAGATACTCATCATTTTTTTATCAGTTTTACGATAATTATCCGTGTTTTCGCTGGATACACTTACAATTAAAATATCCGCAGTCATGGAAAGTTTTTCAAATTCATCTGAGTTGTAGTTTTTAAGGAATTCTTCCTCGGAACTATACGATTTCATCTACATCACCTACTTTTTATTTTTGTCTTTTAGACTCTATTTCAATACCTAAAATGTTTGATAGTGAAGATATAATTTCATTTAGTACAATATTTTTATTTAATTCACGTGTTTTTTCATATACTTTTACATCTGAATCAATAAACATTTGATTCTCTTTATCAAAAATGCTTATAAATACTTCATTATCTTCTCCATAATTATTATTTTCATCTGCTCTATTAAGTTTTCCTGTTATACCTATTCCATAATCTGAATTAGTAAATCTAGAAATATTAAAAGCCATTTCATGAGCTGTTTCCATACTATAAACACTATATTTATCAATTACATCTTTAGAAACACCCATCTTCATCTTATATTCATTAGAGTAAGTTACAGCACTAAATTTTAATACAGAACTTGCTCCTTCAATATTTGTTATTGCATTCGCAACTCCACCACCAGTACAAGACTCCATAGTAGATATTGTTTTATTATCCTCAATTAGTTTATCAACTATTTTTTTAAAATTCATTATTCATTCTCCTTGTATAAATTATTTTTTATAATATAATCTTTAATATTTGAATCTAGATATTTATAATTACCTTTTCTTATCTCTGTTGATGAAATATCTATATTATCAAAATTATCTACATAAATAATATTAGCATCATCTATATCTGGATTTTTCATTATATTATTTCTTCTTAGAACTATTATTTTATTCTTTAAAATTTCATTTATATTCTTCCATTTATGTAGTTCTTCTAAATTATCTGAACCAATTATAAGATATAATTCATCTTTCGGATAAGACTTTTTTAAAGCATTTAATAGTTCATATGTATAAGGATAATTATTATGAGTGGTATCTATTTTTATTTTATCATTTTCATAGAATTTTAACATTTCAATTCTTTTATTTATTTCAATAATATTTGTTTTATTCCAATAATTACCTGTTGGGACAATTAATACATTATCAACATAATTATTTTCAAGTAGAAAATCAATTACTTTTTTATGGCCTAAATGTGGAGGATTAAAACTACCAATATATATTCCTAATCTCATAATATTTTCCTTTCCATGTGTCTTGATATTATACATCATTAAGTATTAAATAAATAATTACTATTAATAATGATAATTATAACTAATATGAATATCTAAATATTATTATATATTATTTAATGTATTTTTTAAACCTCTGTTTTGCTCTTTCCATATCGAAGTTACCATCAAAGTATGGATTCCATGAATAATAGTCAAATGTTTCATTTAATTTTTCTTTATCATGATTTTCATATAATTTATCTCCTACAGTATAGTCAATAATTATATTTGTTGCGGTTACAACTCCTTTTGCTTTTAATTCTTTTAATAATTCAATTGCTTTATTTGTTGCTACTACGCTTCTATTCATGGCACGTAGTAGTTCTTCATCAAAACTTTGTACTGGGCAATGAACTACTTTTAATAGTTTTTTATCTGCAAGATCTAATAGTTCTTCTCTACATTGAATAAGATTTTGAGGTTCAATATTTCTAATTGAAATATCTTTATTTGTATCAGATGCTATTTTACACCATGATTTTATTTGAGATGGTGTTGGGCTGTCTGATATTAATACGACATTTTCATGATTTAAAAATTCATCTATTTGATTTTCTGGTACTGCTTCATAATAGCCACCTCTAGTATGAACTATAGTACAGTATTTACATTTACCATGACATCCTGCACCTATTTTTAATGGATAGTAATTTCTAAATAAATTACCATCTTTTAAATTATCATCACTTTCTTTAAAATCAGGTACCCAAAATGGTTTTTCATAGTGTACTAAGTTTCTATCAACTAAATCAATATTATATTCTCTTACTACATCTAATCTTTTTATATAATCTGGAAGAGGTATATCCATTCTTTGCGCAATACATCCTCCCATGTAAATGTCTTTTCCTGTTTCTTCATGTAGTTTTTTTGCTACTTCTAAATCATTTAAAACTGCTAAGTCTGTTACTTGACACCCTAAAACAACAATTGAATCCGCATCTTTTGGATTATCAATAAATCTTCCTTTTTCTTTATTGGCAAAAGATAGCATATCACTCCAAACTGACATACAAGCTGCAGAAGTTGCATAAATTTTATTTCCTAAATCATTTTTATCATAAAGATTTCCTTCTCCAAAAATATTTTTTACTTTTTTCATATTCTATTCCCCCTTTGAACTTTTATTTTCTATATGTTGGAATATTAAATTTATGAAGACTTCCTTCATGTAATCTTTTTATTTTCTTTTTAGTTTCTTCATCTAATTCTTCATTATTCATATATTTAGCAATATCATTATATTTAACACCAAGTTTTTCTTCATCTGATGAATTACTTAATCCATCATTAGGTGTTTTATATAGTACTTCTTTTGGTACGTTTAATACTTCACCGATTTTAATAACTTCTTCTACTGTTAAGTCTGCAAGTACTTTTATATCTGAAACTGAGTCTCCTCCTTTTGTGAAGTATCCTACAAATTCTTCACATTTATTACCTGTTCCAGCAACTATATATGTTTTTCCTTTGATTGCTGAATATAGAGCTGCAATATAGTAAAGTGAAGTCATTCTAAGTCTTGGTTTTACATTAATATCACTGTTTTTTAATTCTTCTTCAGTAAAGTTTCCTAAGTTATCAATTTGTTTTTTAAATGTATCAAAGGTATCTGTTAGATCTATATCAATCATTTCAAAACCATAATAGTCACTTACTCTTAATGCATCAGTTTTATCTTCTGCTTTAGAGTGACAAGGTAGAGTTATTCCGATTATATTTTCTGGTCCAATTGCTTCTGAAAATAATCCTGCAACTACTCCTGAATCTTTTCCTCCACTGATACCAATTACTACTCCCCCTAAATTATTATCTTTATAATAATTTCTTATAAATTTTACTATTTTGTCTTTTTCTTTTTTAGCATCAAACATATTTTAACCTCTTTTCTTTAAATAATTTTTTGCTTTTTCTATAGTTAATAAGCTATTTGCACCTTTTATATATCCATTATTTACAAGATAAAATAATTCATCTAATGTACATTCAAAGTATTTAATGTATTCAGATTCATCTAAATTTTGATCATCAACTTTAACACAGTCTCTAGCAATAAAGCCTTTATTAAGTGATGCACTGCATCCTTCATCTTGATTAAAACTACATACCTCAATGAAATCTTTTGATAAATATCCTGTCTCTTCTAATAATTCTCTTTTTGCTGCAGTCACATATGATTCTCCTTTTTCTACATATCCTGCAGGGAGAGCTATTCCTACAGTTGATTCTGTAAATACTCGAGGTTGTACTGTAACTATTGTATTGTTATCTTTTGTAAGTGGAAGGATAATAGCAGCATTGCCATTATCCTTATTTTTTAATAATCTTTCTCTTGAAATTATTTTTCCATTATTTAGATAGCAATTATATCTTTCTGTTGACAAAAACCTACTTGGTTCCATTGAAATTACCCTTTTTATAGTTTTTAATTCTTCAATGTATGAATTTAATTCCTCTAATTTTTCTTTTCTCATTTATATTCCTTCTTTAATACTGCAGGTTTATCTAATTCTTCTGTATGTTCTTTTATTAATTCTTGTTTTAATGCTCTTAATTTGTCTGTTAAGTCAACATAGTATTCATGAGGTTTTTCGTTACGTTTAACTTCTGGATAAAGAGATGCCATTTCTTCTTCACAATGTTTGATTATTTCTTCTATTGTTGGTTGTTGATAAATTAATTTACCATCTTTATATATTTGAGTCTGTACTTCTTTTACAGTATAGTTTCTAATAGTTTTTCTCTTCCATGGTTCTTGTTCATGTACTAAAGTAAATTCATCTGTTGGAATTTTTTCATCTGCAAGGGCTAAAACATCACCTAGTGCATAACCTGTTTCATTGTCATAGAATCTATATATTTTCTTAAATCCTGGATTAGTTGTTTTAATTGTATCTCCACTTACTTTAATTCTTGGATCTATTTTACCATCTTTAATAACAGCACTATTTTTATATACTGCACCTACTCTTTTATCAGGTGAAGAAATATTATCTCCAACACCTAGTGAGTCCATGACTGCACCTTGTCTTCTAAGTGATTCTATAGTTTCTGCAGTTAATCCATTAGATAGACAAATTTTTGCATTAGGAAAATCTTTTTCCATTATCTTTTTTGCTTCTTTTGATAGATAAGCTAAATCTCCTGAATCTATTCTAATCCCACCTAATTCTATTCCTAATTCCTTACATACTTTTACAGCATTTGGTGTTCCGCTTTTTATGGTATCATAAGTATCTGCTAAGAATAATGGTTTATTTGGAAATGCTTTGGCATATTTTTCAAATGCTTCATGTTCATCATTTGCTTCCATTACAGCAGAGTGTGCCATTGTCCCCATTGGAGTTAGGCCATAATCTTTTGCTGCTTTTACATTAGATGTTCCAGCACATCCTACCATTACAGCTGTTTTACTTGCATCAATTGCTGCTTGTGGACCATATGCACGTCTTGCACCAAACTCCATTACTGGTACTCCATCTGCAGAGTTTACTATTTTTCTAGCACTTGTTGCATATGCAACATGTCCATTTGTTATTGCTAGTAATGCTGTTTCCATTATTTTACATTCAATTGCTGGAGCAACTACTGTTAAAATTGGTTCATTTCTAAATACAGCAGTTCCATCAGTTATAGCATATAAATCTCCAGTAAATTCAAAGTGTCTTAAATAATCTAAGTATTCTTCGCTAAACTTTCCTAAGCTTCTTAAATATTCAATATCTTCATCTGTAAAATGTAAATGTTCAATATAGTCTATTATTTGATCAAGACCAGCAGCTATTCCATATCCTGCATTTAATGGTTCTTTTCTAAAAAACTCATCAAAGAATTCAATAACATTTTCTTCTCCATTCATATGATTTACTTGACCCATTGTCATTTCATAAAAGTCAGTCATCATAGTCATATTATGAGAATCATATTCTACTGTTGCATCAGGAGAAATATTTTCCTTGATTGCTTTAGCAATTGCTTCCTTTATTTTCTTATCCATCATTGGATCCATATTTGGTATTTTTACTTCAAATTTTCCTTCTATATTTTTCATATATTATTTTTCCTTTCCTATTTTATATTTTTTTACATATTGAATACCATGTTGTTCTCCTAATAGTTTTGCAGCTTCAACATAATTTTTTCTGTTTTCTTCATCATATGTTGCGATTGCATCTTCATGAATTCTAATTGTATGATGTCTATTCCATTGATCTAGGTAATTTGCTAATCCTATAGTTCCTTCAAATACACAAATATCACTACAGCATCCAACTATATCGAATTCATTAACATCTTGAAGTGTTTCAATCCATTTTCTAAAGTCAGGAGCTTCTATAAAACTTGTTGAATTCTTTTCAATACTTACTGTATCAATGTCCCATTCAAATGGTTTTAATTCATCAATTAATTCTGCTTCACTTGTTCCTCTTACACAATGTGGAAGATTACCAAATCTATCAAATTCTGCGGCATCTTTATCATGTGTATCTTTTATAAACATTATAAGTTTGCCTGCATTTTTAGCTTCTTTAATTAATTCTATTTGTCTTTCAACTTTATTTCCAATAGTCTCATCATGAAGCATTCCTTCTCTTACAAATCCATTAATCATATCTACTACAATTAAACATCCATTATATACTTTTAAATCTTTTACATTACTATTAATATTTTTCATTTTAATCTCTCCTTATTTATTTATTAATTCTTTAAATTTTTCATTTGTAACACCAACTTCAATTCCATTGAAGTATGGTCTATATTCTGTTCTTTCATTTGTTAAGTATCCAGTTACTTTTGGATTCATTCCTCTAAGCATTCTATATCCTGTGGATTTATATCCTTCTTTTTCTAGATAACATTTAATTGCTGCCATAACTTCATCCTCTGAAACATCAATTTCAATATCTCTTTTTTTATCAAGGATAGACATTTGACCTTTCAATTTGAAAGTAACTACACAATCATCATGTTCTGCCATACCATATCCAACAAGTTGCTTACTACATGTTATCGAGACTTTTCCGGTAATATCCAATATTTCTTTATAGTATTTTTCAACCATTTCAATAATATCTTTTTTTCCAAATTTTATGTTCATATGTCATACCTTCTTTCTTTGCATAATTATTGGTTGTTATTAACATTATATTAATAACGCATGAATTTGTCAAGCGTTTTTAACAAAAAATTAAAAAGAGTTTTAAAACTCTTCTAATTTCAATTATTATTTAATAAATATTTGTAACATTTTTTATATTTTTTTACTCTTTCTAAATCTTTATCTGTCACTTCATCTAATCTAGATGTATCCATATTATGTTCTAGATCTTTTATCTTTACTTTTCTTGCAATTGGATTCTTACTAATATTCTTTACATATTCAAAGTAATCTATATTTTTATCATGTGTCATTAACTTTAAAGCATTAATTACATTATCTGAAAAACCTAACTTTCTTAAATCATCAAATGTAGTATCGGTATCTTCTACTATATCATGTAGTAAGGCTGTTATTGTGGTTTCTTCATCATCCATTTGTTCTGCAAGATGGAATGGATGAAAAACATATGGCATACCTGATTTATCAACTTGGTCTTTATGTTTTTCAAACATTAATTTAATTGCCTTCTTAGTCATTTCTGTATATATCACTATATCACCTCTTTAATAATTTATTAACAGTTTTTATTTTATTATTTGATTTAATGTGATTTCCAATTATATCAGAAACATCTAAAATTGTTACAAAAGCACTTTCGTCCATTTCTTCTACTAAATGTCTAAGTTCAAATATTTCAATTCTTGTTAAGACACAATATAATACTTCTTTTTCTCCACTAATAAGTCCTTTACCTCTAATAGTTGTTGTTGTTCTACCTAATTTCTTATATATTTCTTTAGATAAATCAGTTCCTTTTGATGTAATAATCATTGCAGCTTTAGCTTGTTCTAGTCCTTCTGATACAAAGTCTATTACTTTAAATGTAATTACATATGTTAAAAGTGAATACATTGCTCTATCAAATCCAAAGATAAATCCTGCTATTCCGAAGATTATTAAATTAAAGAATAAAACTACTTGTCCTACACTAAGGGATGTTTTTTTACTTATGACAATCGCAACACTTTCAGTTCCATCTACACATCCACCAAAGTGAATTACTATACCTACTCCTAATCCAAGAAGTGCTCCTCCAAAGATTGTGGCGAGTAAAATTTCTTCTGTAAATGGTTGTATAAGTTCAAAGAACGATAAAAATAATGCAAATGACACCATCGATATTATCGTTCTATATAAGAAGTTAATACCAAGATTTTTGTAGCCAATAAATATAAATGGTATATTTAAAACAACTACTAATAGCCACAATGGTATTTTAAATATTTTAAATAAAATAATAGAAATACCTGTAATACCTCCATCAAGTATTGTATTAGGTATTAAGAAACACTCAAGTGCAGCAGCTGCAACTAAGCTACCAACTATTAACATCACAAAAGTAATTATCTTTTTTAATGAATTATTTTTTATTTTACTCATATATATCATCCTCTAGTCTAATTATATTAAATAAAATAAAAATATTCAACTAAAAAGAGATGAATAATCATCTCCAGGCATATCATTACTGTCGGATTAACTGTGTCCTACAATCTGCATACGCTTCTTTCGGCACAATTTGTTTTAACAAATTGTAGATTCTAGATTACTAGATGTTGGCGGCACGAAGACTACCAACTGTTGCAATAAGCCCGACCACTGTTGTCCACGCCGCAGGTCCAGTCAGAACCGCCCGCATAGACACCGTCGCCATACGCACTTGCATCGGTATAGAAGCCATCAACAGAACAATGGAAGCTTCTGGTATTATCAGTACATGTTGTCTCCCAATCTGGGAATGCTTCTTTTAACACTGATACATTATGCTCATATACTGGTTTTTCTGCTAATCCTGATTCGTTTATTCTTCCCTTTAAATAATATACTTTATTATTTCTTTCAAAAGCTACATATGACTCTGTTACTTTTCCATTATCAACTATATTCGCAATTGCTCCTGGATGTCCAAATTCTGTCTTTGCTGCTGGAAAATTACTATATACTCTTGTCCAGGCTGATATATCTGTATTTATAAAAATTTTATCTACTCCATCTATTGTATATACATATGATTTTGGTACTACTACTGTTGTAGTGTCTGTTCCTGTTGCAGTCTCATTTTCAAGTGGACTTGCTGTTAGAGTTGCTGTTATTGTTGTTGAAACTGAATCTGTTATTGGTGTTTTTATCATTTCCACTCTTACCTTTGCTGTTGTTTCTTCTCCAGCTTGTAACTTATTATCTAATATTGTCTCAGTTACCTTGAAATATTCTGTATTTGAACTTGTCAAATTTAATGTAATTTCTGCACCTATTCCATTAGAATCATTTCTTACTGTGTATACTGCTTCGGCATAATCTCCTACTTTTGTAAGCCCTGTTACATCAAATGTTGCTTTGGTATCATCTTGCGAATCAATTGTTGATGTTCCACTTGCTCCAGTGGAACCACTTATTGCTTGTGCCCCAGTGAAATGTACCTTGAAGTTATTTTGATTTACACTTACTGTTGCGTTACCATTAATAATTAGATTTACCGCACTTATTGCCGCATAACCGACGCCAAGAACAACTATGGCAACTAGTACAAATAATCCTATTTGTAATGCTTTTTTATTTTGTGAATTTTGCATTATACTCTCTCCTTTTCTACTTTATAATTTTATTATACCCCCCAGGTGCAAAATACAACGAAAAAAGCAGGCTTTTACACCTACTTTGTAAACTTAGTTTTTGAATATCTTTTATAAAATCTATCTATTTGAGATTCTCTTTCTACTTTTTCATCTTCTTTTAAATAATTTAGGTCTACATATCTTACATTATCATAACCAGCTGCTGGAGCCATAGCTATTATTTTATATGAATTATGAAGACATACTACTCTAAAAAAGTTTTGAGTTATACCTTTATCTTTACCACAAGAATCATACCTAAATATATAAATATCATTATATCCTCCACCACATAGTGAATTTTCAATATCTAATGTATTTTTTACTTCCTCTAACACTTTATCTATTGGGAAGTTTTCAGCAAAAATTCTATCACATCTTTCTTCTTCGGGAATACCTATATTATTCTCATATAAATGTTTACTTAAATGTTTTTGAAATTCTTCTTCACTGTATGAACAAATTTGCTTTTTTGTATATGACTTTAAAGATGAAATGTCTTCTTTTGTCAAATACCCTAGTTTTAATTGACAACAAAATCTCGGAATATCTAGTTCACTTTTTAATTCTTCTGGAGTATTTTTAAGATGTTCATATAATTCTTTATATTTGTATCTATAGTACAAATATTTTGCTTCTGCTACAAACATCCATTTATCTAGTATTTGTCTTGTATCACTATCTTTTGATATTTTTTTATTTGATAAATAGTCAAACTTTACTTCTTGAAGTATTTCATGCGCTAGATCAAACTCTCTTATAATCATTAAAGTTGTTGCATAAAATATTTTGGTTTCATAATCTTTAGGATATCTTTCAAGATAAAGCTCATATAATTGTAGGGCTTTTTCTGGATTAAAATGTCTTAATACATCAATCTTTTTTCTTTCAATTGAATTCCAATAACGTATTCTCATGTCATCCCTTCTTTCACGTGATTTATATTATATCATATAAAAAAAGAAAAGAAAGCATTATTTTACTTTCTTTTTACTCGTAATTATAAATGATACACCTTTCTTTTCATTTTTTATAGTAATATCATAATTCATGATATTTAGTGTCTTTTTTACAATAGATAATCCTAAACCAAATTCACCTTTTATACCTTTTCTAAATGGAGTAAATATTACTTCTAAAAAGTCATTGTCAATTTGATTTCCATCATTATATAAAATTAATTTGTTTTGTTTTGATGTTATCCTTATCTCTTCTTTTGCATATCTCATAAAATTACTTAATAAATTATCTAGGACTGTTTCCCAGTTTTCTATTGAACCATAATATTTGGACTTCCCATCAAAATATGTGTTGAATTTAATTTCTTTTCTATGAAATTTAAATTTATCAACTTCTTCTTTTATAATTTTCTC
>CACXJP010000037.1 GCA_902768065.1 uncultured Erysipelotrichaceae bacterium | reverse complement strand
TTCATTTGAGTTAGATAGCCATGATTTATAGCCATCCATATCATTATACCAGTCCCCCATATTTCTAGTTAATTCTGGTATTTTCATATAAGATAAATAATCTTTGACTCTATAATCCATTCCATTATATGCTGCTTCAATTGCATCTTTTGATGAATTTACTTCATACATAATTCTTTTTAAATTATTTATATCATTTGCTATATTTCTATACTTATAATTAACATTTGCCATAATCATTCACCATCCTAAAAATCCCCTTTAAATCTTGAATTTTCATAATATGTATTAGCTGGTCTTGTATAAGCTATATCTGCAGAAAAAGGCAGAGCATTTTTCTTTTTTAATTCATTATAAAGCTCATCTTTACTCATATCAAACACTCCAGATGTATCAATCCATGGAATCCAAGCATCATAATTAATTTTGTCATCATCATTTTCACAGCTCTCATTGTATTCCTTTGCTGCTTGTCTCAATCTAGACTGCATCTTTTCATTTTTTGCTTCCATTAATTCATCATTATAATAACCAAGATACCATGCTAATTGAGCCATTTCTGATGCAGGTATTTCTGATGATACAGCTACCTCCATACCACTAATTGTTGCATCGATTTTTTGTTTTTGTTTTGGATTATTAAATATACCCGTCTTTTCTACATTTGAAGATACCGTATTTAGTGCATCTTTAATATTTTGCGTTGCAACTTTTTTATTCAAAAATTCATTAACTTCTTCTAATACTTTAACATTCTCGTCAATAACAATCCAATCTTCTTGAAGAGGGTCAATTCCAGATCCACTAAATCCACTTTTCCCTTCACTAATTACCGCTTGAAGTCTTAAACTGTCAGATACATTATCACCCATTTTTTCACCATCCCTATTCTCTTTTACTTTATCATTTTTTAGTTTGTTTGTAAAGTTTATTTTCCTTTGGTTTACATATTATTTATGTTATAAGATTGCATATTTCTTTTGCTGCATTTTTACCTGCTTCCATTGCCAAAATAACTGTTGCTGCTCCTGTAACGGCGTCTCCTCCAGCAAAGACATTGTCTAATGATGTTTTTGTACCTTCCACTTTAATCAAGTTTTTTTCTGTTAGAATAATATTACTGTTTTTGATTGCTTCATGATTTGGGCCTGTACCTAATGCCATTACCACCATATCACATTCCACAACTTGATTTGATCCTTTCTTTTCAATAACGTTTCTTCTTCCATCTTCTCCTGGTTCTGTTAGTTCCATTTCAACAATTTCCATACCTGTAACATTATTATTCTCATCAACAATTATTTTTGTTGGATTTTTTAGTAAATCAAATGCAATTCCTTCTTCTTTTGCATGTTCTACTTCCATTTTTCTTGCAGGTAATTCTTCTTCGCTACGTCTATACATTATATGTGCATCTACGCCAAGTCTTTTTAGTGAACGAACTGCATCCATTGCAACATTTCCTCCGCCAATAACATATGCTTTTTTCGCTTTTTTTATCGGTGTTTTACATTCTCTTTTATATGCTCCCATTAGATTAATTCTTGTTAAAATTTCGTTGGCAGAGAAAACTCCACTGGCATCTTCCCCTTCAATTCCCATAAACTTTGGTAATCCTGCACCTGTTCCAATAAAAACAGCATCATATTCTTTTCTTAATTCTTCTATTGTTATGGCATTTCCTACTGGAATATTTAGTTTTATTTCCACACCTAATTTTTCTAGGCTAGCCACTTGGTTTTCAACTATATCCTTTGGTAATCTGAATTCAGGAATTCCATATGTTAAAACTCCTCCTGCTTTGTGTAAAACCTCATAGATTGTAACACTATACCCCTGTTTGGCTAAATCTCCAGCACATGTTAATCCTGCAGGTCCGCTTCCTACAATTGCCACTTTTTTATTTTTCTTTGGCACTTTTACCTCTGCTGTAAAATTATTTTTAATAGCTTCATCAGCAACATATCTTTCTAGTGAACCAATGGCAATTGAATCACCTTTTATACCTCTAACACATTTTGATTCACATTGTTTTTCCTGTGGGCATACTCTTCCACATACTGCAGGTAATGATGTTGATTCACATAATATTTCATATGCTTTCTTGATGTTGTCTTCTTTTATTGCTGCAATAAATTCTGGAATTTGTATTTTTACAGGACATCCTTCAATACATTTTGGAATTTTACAATGAAGACATCTATTTGCTTCTTTTTTTGCTTTTGTTGGTGTATAACCCAGCTCAACTTCTTTAAAGTTTTTACTTCTTACTTCAGGTTTTTGAACCCTCATTTTTACTTTTTCTGTTCCATTCATTATACCCCTCCTATTTTTTTCTCAATGCTTTTTTCATTTTATCTAATAAAACTTGTTCTTCTTCCTTGTAGATATTCATTCTCTTCATTGCTAAGTCAAAGTTAACTTTATGGCCATCAAATTCTGGACCATCAATACATGCAAATTTAGGCTTACCTTCTATTTCGCATCTACATGCACCACACATTCCACTACCATCAACCATTAATGGATTCATACTTACTATCGTCTTTAAATTATGTTTTTTAGTTAATTCGGCAACATTTTTCATCATTATCATTGGTCCTATTGCAACACAAATATCATAATCATTTATATGTTCTTCTAATATATCCGTAACAAAACCCTTTTTTCCAAATGATCCATCATCTGTTGCATAACGAATTTTCTTTGTTACTTTTTCTATTTTATCTCTAATTAATAATAATTGAGCAGTTCTTGATCCATAAATTACATCAATATCAAAGCCTTGTTCTTTTAAGTATTTTACTTGTGGATATACTGGTGCAATTCCTACTCCACCTGCTACATAAACAATTCTTTTTCCTTTATATTTTTCTGGTTCTGCACACATTTCATTAGGTTTACCTAGAGGGCCTGTTATTGCAAATAATTCATCTTTTATTTTAGTCATTTCCTCTGTTGATGCTCCAATTACTTGATATATTACAGAAACAGTTCCTTTCTTTTTATCCATATCATAGATAGTAAGAGGAATTCTTTCACTATCTTCTTTTGTCATTAGTATTACAAATTGTCCTGGTAGGGCTTTATTAATAATATCTTTAGCTTCTATTTCCATTATATATGAATTAGGACTGATTTTTTCATTTCTTAATACCTTATACATAATTCACCTCTTTCTATTTTTCATATACATTATACCAAATATAATTTATTTTATTAAGTAGATTTATATATTTTATTTTTATTACTATTATTATATAATTAATTATGTTATATTTAATGTAGGTGATGATAATGAAGAAAAAAACTCCATATATTATATTGGCTGCAGTTTTAATAGCCGTATTTATTTTTATGTTTGTGCTGAACCATTATACAGCATTTGTTGCAGATGATTATATATATCAGTATGTATTTGAAAACCGTTTTCCAACTGCAAACACTCGGCTTTTATCAAATCCGTTTGAGTTGTTTGGATCAATGGCAAACCACTGGAGATTATGGGGAGGAAGAGTTACTGTTCACTTCTTCTTACAATTTGCATTCCTATTAGGAAAAGATTTCTTTGATGTATTTAACTCTATTATGTTTATTGTTTTAGGTATACTTATATATCTACACGTTTGTGGAAAGAAAAGTCTAAATATACCTTTATTAATAACAATATTTGCTACTGTTTTCTTATTTGTTCCTCAACCTGGATCTACAATATTATGGAAAAGTGGAAGTGCAAATTACTTATGGTCGTCAGTTTTGATTATGGTTATGACCCTGATATTTAAAAAACATCTTGATGATAAGAACGCAATAAAAGATAATAATAGAAATAGAATATTACTTCTTTTATATGGATTATTAATTGGATGTGCTAATGAAAATTCTGGTTGTGCTCTGATCGTTGCCATAATTATGTTTACCGTTTTTTATAAAATTAAATATAATAATATTCCTAAATGGTGTTATTTCGCATTAGCTGGTACTGTTATCAGTTATATATTGTTAGTGGTTGCTCCTGGAAACTATATTAGAACTGAGGAAATGTATCCTGGAGTAAATTATGGTATTCCTTATCTTGTTGAATATACAATAAAAATAACTCGACTTACTAAAGAACATATAGGCACTATAGTTACTGTTGCTATATTCACATTTATTCTTTCTATAAAAAAACAGAAAGATCTTAAAGCATATATTAGTGAATATGGAGTTCAAATTATATTCTTAGGTTTTTCATTTATAAGTGTTTATTCTCTTGTGTTATCTCCAGCTTATCCTGAGAGATGTTGGATGTTTGCATTTGTTTATTTAGTTATAATAATTGGATTAAATTTATCTAAAATAGAAGAAGGAAAATATGCAGTACTTATTAAAAAGTTATATATATTCTTAATGATATGTTTATCATTTAACGCAATAAGTGCATATAATGAAGCATATTATGATATAAAAGATACTAAAGCTTGTATAGATGATCATGCTGAACAAATTAGAGAACAACTTAAGAATGGTAAAATGGATGTATCTGTTCACTCTTTCCCTGAATCTGTTGGAAAATATAATTCATTTACATATAATGGTTATCTTACATTCAATCCAGAGTCATGGACAAATAGATGGATTGCTGAATATTATGGTGCTTCTTCTATAGTTGCAGATGGTTAAAAAAAGAAAGTTAACACTTTCTTTTTTTTATATTTTTTTCTGCTTTAAATTTAATTTATTGTATTTACGTGACATTTATCACAACAAAAACAATTGTAATTGTATTTGTTATCAGTAGTAATGGTATTCCATATTTAAATAATAGCTTTGCTGTCTTATGATGAAATAAATACATAGCAATTAATCCACCTAATGCTCCACCTATTAATGATAATCCTAAGAGAGTTATTTCTCTTATCCTTCTTATATGTTTAATTGCCGCATATTTATCTATACCAAATAGTATAAATGTAATAATATTAATTAATAAAATATAGACTATTAAATATATATTTAGATTGTTAATCATTTTTTTCGTGTGCTGTGATGATTGTATAACTATATGAATTTATTGTTATAACTATATTATCTAATTCACAGTACCAATTCTTTCCTTTTTTATTTATTATACAATTTTTATTTTTTACTATATTAATACAGTATTCTACTGGATCTATAGATTTTAAATTAATATTATTTTTTATTCTTTGTTTTCCTTGTTCAGTTGTATGTATTCTATTAATATTTAATAACAGACCATTTTTCATTGAATTACTCCTATTTGCTTAATAGCTTTTCTAGGGCATTTGCATTCAATATAGTATTTGAAATAAATTTGCCTTTATAAAAGTTGGCCCAATTGTTTATTATACAAGGTGCATTCTTTGCTTTTTCAAGAGAATCTATCTTTATAATATTTAATTTGATATTTTTTGATTTAGCATAATCTGTTAATTCAGTTATTTCATATTCTACATATGGACATTCGTTAGAATAATAAATAGTAAAATCCTCATTATCAATTTCCATTTTTCTTGCTGTTTCACTGAATTTAGGTTTTTCTTTGTCATCAAATTGTAGTGCCATTAACTCATAATCTTCAATACTATCTACAACTTTGAATCCAAAATGCTCAAAGAATTTCTTTTCTCCTAAAAACGGTTTCTTTTTCTTTGAAACTAGTGTACATATTCCACTCTTGTTTTTTTCTTTTGCATCATTAATTGCATATTCTAATAATTCTTTACCTATTCCTTTTCCTTTGAAACTTCCTGCTACCCAAAGGCAGTAGATGTATTCATAGTTTGTTCCATTTATTGGTACCCATGCCGTTTCTAGTGGTTCATATTCAATAAATATCTTCCCTCTTGCATTTAATTTTCTAAAAATATGTCCATCCTTTAATTTGTTTTTTATCCATTCTTTTTTCTTATCAACACCTTCTTGATGTTTAGGATCTCCAATTGCACAACAAATATGTTCCTCATCAATATTATTTAAATCTAAATTAATATATTCATTCATTTTTATTTTCTCCTTTTATTTTCCTTTGATTTAAATTATAATTTCATCTTTACTCTATTATATCATAATAATAAAAGATTATCTGAATGATAACCTTTATTATTTTCGTGCTTTTATTAAACTATAATTTTCTTTATCAACATTACTTGAAGTTATTTCTTGAAAGCCAACCCTTTTTAATACTTCTATTTCATGTTCTACAGTAAGTGGCGTATCTATATGTTTGTGATTTTCTATATTGTTTTCTAGTTCATATAATTGACCATCTTCTATTTCTTGTGATAAAGCTATCTTATCACAATTTATAAATTGACCATTTTCTTTTAAACAATCATATATCTTTTTATATAGTTTTATTTTTTCTTCTGTTTTAAAGTGATGAAGAGCTGATGTAGATATAACTGCATCATAACTATCTCCAAATTCAACCTCAAAGAAATCTCCACATATAGTAGTAACGTGATCTGCAAAACTTCTTTTCTTTAATTCTTCAAGCATGTTTTCGGTAATATCTATGACTGTAACTTCAGCTTCTGGATACACTTCAAATAGATGTATTAGTTCTAACCCTGTTCCGGCACCTAAATCTAATATTTTTTTTACGTCTCTATCTAAGCTGTCTGTAAGCGTCCTTTTTGTTTCCATATATGTACTATGAGTATCATCATAAGAATCTATTTTCTCATTAAAGAATACCCTTTGTTTTTGATTTCTCTCATATAAATTCATAACTAATCCCCCTTTAAATTGTTCTTGATATTATTCTTTATTAAATCTCTTATCTCCTTATCACTTAGTTTAATACTATTTACACATAATTGTGTTGCCATTCCATGAGTATAAAACCTTACATCTCTATATACTTTTTCTGCTTTATCTGAAGAAATATTATATTGTTTTATCATTGCATCTATTGTTTTCCTATTTCTTTCTGTATTTAGGACCTCTTTTACTGTTCTAGAGCCAGCAAGATCCGCCATAAACATAGAATAAAATATATTTGGTTCTTTCTTTGCATAAAGAGCATATGCATAACTTATGGTATATAAATAATCATCTTCATCAATTTGTTTTTCAATAAAACTAGTATAGTCTTTTCTTAGATGTTTTTTTAGATCATCTTTATATGAGTCAAAGTTATCATAATTCTTAAATAATGGTTGTGTTGAACACCCTATGTATTTTGCAAGTTCTCTTACTGTTAAAGTTGAATATCCTTTTTCTTTTATAAATTCAATGCTTTTTTCTAATATTTCTTCTTTAGAATATTTAATTTTCCTTGACATAAATATCACCTCACGAATGTTTAAAATAACATTTGTTATTTAATAATAGCATATTATTACATCTTTGTCAATATAAAATAACATTTGTTATTTAATTAATCCTTTGTATGTATTTAACACTATTTCTTTTAACCAATCTTGATTATCAACATCCTCTACTAAATACATTGTCTTAGCCCCATCATATGGGATGGCTTCTTTCATATTATATTTTTTGTTAGTTTCAACTATTTTTATGAGTAATCTATCATCATATATTCCACCAAATAATACTCCCTTATAATATAGTAAATATTCCCCCATCATAGATTTATAAGTTATCTCATCTAACAAGTTTAATTGTTCTATAATAAACTCTTTATATTCTTTTGTAGTAGCCATATTATCAACTCCAAAAGTATTATATCATACAAAAAAGCAGATTATTTTATCTGCTTTTAATAATAAATATTCTATTGTTTTTTAACTATCCACACCCATTTTTCTTTTAAAGATAGTCTTTTGAATTCATATCCATAATCTAGTAACTCTTTTTTGTAAGTCAAAAAGGCATGATCAAAATTAAATCCCACTATTTTTTTTACTTCATCAAATGATAATTTATATTCATCTTTATTATTATCTTTAATATATTTCCATAATGGTTCATATTTGCTCATATAATTTTTCAACCCTTCCTTTATATTGTATAATTTATTTTATGATATCTTATTATACAGAACATCATCATAAATCTTCAGCTGTATTATAAAAAATGGTTTTTAATACAAATTTAGTATTTATTAATTTTAGTATTAAATAATATATCGTATATATTAAAATTCCTATTCCGAATATTATGGCTAACCACATTAAATATAGAAAAATAAATTTAACACTATTGTTGTAATAGACTTCAATCCAATTTGTTTCTCTCCATACATTTCTAAAGAAATCATTATCATGCAATAAGTAAATCATAAATGTTGAAGATGAAATATAATTTATTATTCTTATATTTTTCATTTTTATACGTCTAAATATTTCAAAAGTAGAAATACCTATTAATAAGCAAAAAATACTATATTCGCTATATCCTATGAGACTTTGATAAATTCCTTGCATATTATTACTTTGAGCAATATTTATATTTACTAATGTATTGTTATAATTATTTATACAAAGAGCTATTATTGAAATAATTATAATAAAAAACAGTATAATCGTTCTTATATTTTTAAATGGACTATATAGTCGAATATATCCACCTAAGGAATAAATAAAAATTCCCACAAATAATGTTAATATGTTTGGACTAATATCAGATATACTATTTCTTAAAAAAGCAATACTTAATATAGAAAACATTATAGCTAATAATATATCATATTCTTTTTTCTTTAGTTTATTTAAAAATTTATTTAAAAATATATAAGCTATTGATATGATTCCAATATAGTATCCGATGAACCAATAATCAGAATTTAAGATGTTGAAATTTTGTATTCCAATAAATGTATTAGAATGATATCTGTAAAATAAAAACGAAACAAATACAATTATAGGTACAACGAATGCCAATTGTGAAAAAATTTTTTTAATTTGTTTAGTGATATTTATTTTCCGATCAATAAGAAAATACCCTGTTATTAAAACAAAAATTATATTTGCTATTTTACCCCCTGTCATAAATAATTGAGGAAGTAATAATTTCTTAAAAAAAATTGCCTTATTAAAAGATTCACCTAATGCATATAAAGATTTATCTCCTAATTGAACTGCAAAACAGTGAATTGTCAAATGATGTGCCACAATCATTATCATTGCTATTATCCTTAATAGTTCAAAATTAGATTGTCTTTCATTTTTATATTCTTTCATTGATTTTTTGTTTTCTTTTAGTATATTACTCATAGAATCACCTTCTTTTTATATTATATCATAAATTTTTCAAAGTCCTTATATATCAACGAAAAAAGACTTTTTCAAGTCTTTTAAAGGGTATCTAAAAGGTATCTAATTCACGATTTTTCACTTTTAGATTTTCGCAAACCCTTGATTTTTCTTACTTACCACAACATTGTTTATATTTCTTTCCACTGCCACATGGCTTGTATTTTTGGGTTTTTGGGAGTTTTCCATAGCATTTTATGGCTCTTTTTTGCTCTTGAATGCACTTGATAGCTTCCGACAGCACCCCAGAGTTTGAGCAGAAGGTATCTAAAAAGGTATCTTAAATTTTAAAATTAAACTTTTTCGCAATTTTTTAGCATTGGTATTTTATTCAAATATTTTATTTATTTTATCTATAAACTCTTCTTGTTGTTCTGTATTATAATATCCATCAACTTTTCCTAAGTAATTTTTATTTTTAAAGATTAATAATGATGGTAAATCTGTTATATTGTACTTATCTTTTATACTTTCTCCTGATTCAACTTTATAGAATAATGTATCCTTAGGCATATCTGCAGTTATATCTTTAACTGGTATTGATTTCAATAAACATTGTATGGAATCATCTTCGTAACACTCAACTAATGTAATTCCATCACCTATTTTATTATTAAGATCTTCCTCTGATATCATGAAGAATTCAGAAAGAGGAGCAGCTCCATATCTATCAACAAATAAATTTTTTGTTGTTCTTGGATCTTGCTCTATCTCTTCTTTCTTTTTTTCATATTCTTCTTCAGTGTGTGCTACTGATATTGCACCAATTGGACAGTTTCTTTCACAAGCACCGCAAGAAATACATCTATCGTTATCTATTTTTATAGTTTCATTTTCTTCATCCCACGATAATGCTCCTGTTGGGCATACTTCAATTCCTCCACATTCTTTTGCGTTATCACATATCTTAAAATTTATTAACACTGACATTATATTTCCTCCTCTATAATTGAAATTATATTTCGATATACATCGTTTTCAACTATATGGGTATTTAATTGATATCCTTTATATTTATTTTCTAAATATTCTTGAAGAGATATATCAATTCCATTAATTTTGTGTTTTAATTGTAATTCATTTAAAGGTTTATATTCTAATAATTGTCCATTAGAGCTTGCAGCTACAAAAATTTTAAATCCCATTAATTTATTAAACATTTGCATAATAGCTTGATTTGCCTCATTAGAAGCATTATTTTGCAATATAAAAACAAATTTATCTTTTAGTTCTTTCTTCTTATCAAATATATTTGCTAAAGAATTTATATATTTTAAATTCATAAATCCTTCAGTTATATTTTTAAAAATAATAATATTTTTATTTTCCTGCATATTTATAATCTCCTTTATCATATGGATGTTGTGTTAAATCCATATTTACAAGATCTTCCATTAGTCTTGAAATAGAAGCAATTTTTACTTCTCCAATACTATGCGGTAATGTTGTTTTATTTAATTTTTCTTCGTAATCCTTTGCATACTCAGAAGCAACATATACAACATCATTAGTTAATGAATGATTAATCATTAATAAATCTATTCCTTCTGGGAAATCTCCGTTAAATACGGATAAAGCAACTTGTTCTTTTGGAGTCTTACTATAGAAATATTCATTAATTGAATCTACTCCTCTTCCTTTATCTATTCCATTAGGTAAAACATCAATTTCTACACCATATCCTGGAAAATAATATGGATATAAAGTATAGTTTTGGTGTCCTTCAAAATCACTAATAATTGCATAATAGTATTCAAATTGCTCATCAGTCATATTTTCATCTAAGAATTTTATGTTTCCATAATAATTACATAATGAAACTTCTACTTTATTTTTAATTTCTTCTGGAATTGTTGCATTAATAGAATTACATAACTTTTCAGTACACAATACTTTTGAATCTTCAAATGGTCTTTTAACTATCTTTGTTTCTTTTTCATCAAATACAAGCATATCACAACCATATTCTGTTACAACTGACTTGAATACGCCTTCTCCTACTTCATTTATAAATAATTCATTAAGTTGGTCTACCCAACCTCCACCATCTAAACCATTTAAATATTCTATTGTTCCACCAGTAATACAGTGAATTTCAACATCATATTTTCTTTGTAATTGTTTTAATGCATCAAAAAATCTAGTTTGTTGATTTCTTGCGTATGATGACTTTTCTTCTTCTGTTTCTCCTTCTGTATATGAGTCATCTCCAGTTAGATGAGCTATACAATCTGTCCAATCTAAATAAAATATTATTTTTTGTTTTTCCATTCTACCTATCCACCCTTTTGATAATTGTAATATCTAATTTATCATATAAAATTATTTTTTCACTGTTTTCAAAGAATTTATCTATCATTCTATGTAATGATTCTTTTTTATCATCTGTCCATTTAACTTCTTTAAATTCTTCATCATTATCTACCATATCATATATTTCTTCAATACTATTAAATTCATATGGTATTTCTAAATAATCTGTTTTTACTATTTCACATAATCCATCTTGTGTTGCTTTAGTGATTACATCTTTTGAATGATTTACTGTGTAATCATGATTAAAATATTTTAAATATTCATATGCTATATTGTATAAACCTTGGAATGAATCTATTTTTAAAGCTGGATCTAATATTATTATTTCTCCATCTTTATTTAATAAACTTAGCATATTTAAAAGGGCTAATCCTTGGTCTTTAATATTTATTTCATGAAATGCTAAAGATAGAATAATTACATCATATTTTTCTTCTGAACTATAGTTAATAATATTTCCAGATTTGAAACATACATTATCTTTTTTATTATTTTTATTGTTTCTTGAGATTAAATCTTCATCAATATCAATACCAACGTATTTTTTACATGTTTCAGATAAAACTTTGGAATATCTTCCATTTCCACAACCTACATCTAAAATTATTTTACCTTCTGGATTAAATAACTCTAGTATTTTATTCTTTTCTTCTTCTACCATACTATTTTCTCCTTAACATATTAACTACATTAATTAATCTTTTTATAAATTCATCTATTTCTTCTTTAGTATTATATTTTCCTAAACTTATTCTAATTGGACTATAATTATCTAGATCTGCATTACAAGCTGTTAAAACATGAGATGGTAGAGCAATTTCTGAATTACAAGCAGATCCTGTTGAAACATAAATATTAAATGACTCTAGAACTAACATTAATTCATCCGCTTTAACTCCTTTAAAAGCAATACTTGATGTATTTGGAGTTCTATTTTCCAAATCACCATAGATTATTACATCTTCAATGTTATTCTTTATTTCATTTTCCATATAGTTTCTTAAAATTTCTATTTCTTTTTCTTTATTAAAATTGTCATTAAAGATTAGCTCCGCTGCTTTACCAAGTCCAATTATGTATGGAACATTTTCTGTTCCACCTCTTCTATTTTTTTCTTGGTGTCCAAAGATTAGAGGAGTAAAATTTTTACTATCTTTTATATATAGCACACCAATTCCTTTTGGGGCATTTATTTTATGACCTGATATTGATAATAAATCAACATCTAAATCTTTAACATCTATCTTTATTTTTCCTACAGCCTGTACTGCATCGCAATGAAATATAATTCCATTATCATGAGCTATTTTGGCTATTTCTTTAATTGGATAAATATTACCAATCTCATTATTAGCCATCATTACTGAAATCAAACAAGTATCAGCAGTTATTGATTCTTTTAATTCATTTAAGTCTAATCTTCCATTATTATCAACATTTAAAAATGTTATACTGTATCCTTGTTTTTCCAAATAATTCATCATTTCCATTATTGAAGCATGTTCTACTTTAGTAGTTATAATATGCTTTTTATTTGGATCGACTTTTATTGAACTCATAATTGCAGCAACATTACTCTCACTACCACAGCTTGTAAAAATAATGTTTTCAGGATTTGTATTTAGTATTCTTGCAATATTATTTCTAGCTTTATTTATTTCATCCTTAATATTTTTACCAGATGAATAAGTACTACTTGGATTACCATACTCTTCTTTTAAATATGGTAACATTGCGTTAAAAACCTTTTCATCAATTTGAGTAGTGGCATTATTATCTAAATATATTTTTTGATTCATAAAGTTCAACTCCTGTAATTATTATATCATATTTTTTATCTTTCAAAAATAACGGAAAAAGGTATCTAAAGTGGCTCAGAGCATATAAACTCGCAATTTTTTAGCAAAGAAAAAAACTCGCGTTTTCCCTTATTTTATGCTGGTTTGCGAGTTTATTTGCCACAATTGCTTATATTTCTTACCACTTCCACATGGCATTTTGTATTGGGGATTTTTGGAGATTTTGAAAGCATTTTAGCCCACTTTTTTGCCTTTTTTTGCTTTTGAGAGCTTCCGAGAGCACTTGGGAAACTTAGCAGAAGGCATCTAAAAAGGTATTTAAAATTCTAAAAATTGACTTTTTTCAAATATTTGTTGGATTAGTATTGTTGATAACTAATTAATAATTAATTACATTCTAAATAAGTATTCTGATAGAACATCGTATACTTCGTCTCTTGGCACTAATTGATTTGTATTACGTAGTTCATTTAATTCTGATATACTTACAAATTTTATATCTTGTACTTCGCTTGCTTGGAATTTAATACTGTCTTTGTTTAATCCTTGTTGCCTTAAAACAAAGAAATCGTAGAATTGATTTTCAATAAAGTCATCTCTAAATATTTGTTGTTTTCTAAATGAATACATAAATCTAAATTCTTTTACTTCAACGTTAAATCCAAGATTAACACTTACTTCTTCATTTATTTCACGTGTCGCAGCCGATAATGAATCTTGGCCGCACGAAATATGACCTGCTGCGGAAACATCCCATAATCCGGCATTTTTTTCTTTTTCCATGCTTCTTTGTTGAAGAAGGATTTCATTTTTTTCATTTATTATTGCAACAACAATAGCCCTATGCCATAATCCTTGTTTATGTACTTCTTTTCTTGTTAATACCTGTCCAGTTTTTATTCCATTTTCATCTAATACATCAATTAATTCCTCTTTCATAAAAATCCTCCTTAATAATTTATCAACTAATATTATTATATCATTTTTTTTCTTTTAATTTCATAAAAACTGGTGAAAAAATATCTAAAAGGTATCTAAAGTGGTTTTTTAGCCTAAAAGCACTAATTTTTAGTATGCAAGAAAAAACTCGCAAACCCTTATAAATACTGGGCTTACGAGCATTATTTACCACAACACTGCTTATATTTCTTACCTGAGCCACATGCGGGCCAAATTAGTATATTATTTCCTTTATTTTCAAGGGTTTGTGGACAGGTAACTTTTTGTATTTTAAGTACTATTTTTGTCATTTTTTATATAAAATATTCATCTAATGTGCACAAATTGTGCACAAATTTCTAGCATATTCTATATTTTCTTTGTCACTGTTATTATACATAATATAAGGATATTAATCAATTAATCTTTATCGTAATATCTTAATATTCTGATCGTTTTATTTTTCTCTTTTTATAAATAATATTATTAATATAGCTGTAATTACAATAATCAATAATGGTGCTATTCTAAAAAATGTCCACTCAAATGAATGCCATAATGTTCCAATAACAGACCATTCAGGATTACCATAATCCCATGTTAAATAGGGACTACCTAATAATGCTAATAAAACAAAGAAAAATATTAAACATATGTCTATTATTAGTAATGCTATAATTTTTCTTTTTCTTTTTTGTTTTTGACTAATCGATAATTGTTCATTAATTACTTCCAATTTTTCAGATATTACTTTTAAATCATTTGTTTCTTTTTCCTCTATACTTTCTCCAAGAATTTCACTAACTGGCGTTTCAAAAAGTTCTGATATTTTTATTAGCATTTCAGCATCTGGAACAGATAATCCTGTTTCCCATTTTGAAATTGTTTGTCTTACAACATTTAACTTAATACTTAATTCTTCTTGTG
>CACXJP010000036.1 GCA_902768065.1 uncultured Erysipelotrichaceae bacterium | reverse complement strand
TTTAGACAACTCAATTATAAAGCATTTTTTAGGTTTTAACCTTTTTTATTGATTTAAAAAGAGATTATTTATAAATCTCCCCACTTTGGAAACACTATCCAATCCTTAAGTAAACTTTACAAAAAACCCATTATGTGTTATAATATTGAACTATTAATGGGGTGTTATTATGAATAAAAAATTAAATAGTATATTAAATATAATAGAAATAATCTCTATATTTGTAATTGCTATATCAATGATAGCTCTTGCTAAAATATCAATTGAAGGTTTAAATGTTGATTTAGCAATATTAAAAAAAGGATTATTTGTTGCTTGTATTATTTCAGAAATACTAATTATTGGTATAGAATTATTACTATTTATAGTATATAAGAAAAATATCAAGTATATGTATATTGCATATATGATTGGAGAAATTGCACTAGCAGTATTAGTTAATATGTATATTCCGTTTGCAGGATTAATAGTAATTGGAGTACTTGAATTAGTAAAATGTATTATTAGATTTACTAACATTGTTAAGATATACAATAAAAGAGTATTCAATAAGTATTGTAAGTTATTTAATATTAAATTAACAACTGTAACTGCAACAAGAAAAAGAAAGAGAAAAACAACAAGAAAAAGAGTTACAACAACGTCAAATAAGACACTTAAAAGTTATGCTTAATGCATAATTTTTTTTATTAAAATTGACTTTTTCTCATGTTATGATATGATATTAATATAGTGTAATAATAGGAGAATGAATATGAAAAATAGCGGAAATGAGAAAATATTCAAAATTTTTTTATTTGTATTAATAGCTGTTGTTGTTCTAGGAATTGGTTATGCTGCAGCATCCTCAATTCATTTGTTATTTAATGGAACAGTAAGTGTAGCGCCAGATCAAAGTAGATTTAAAGTACAATTTGTATCTGCACAAAGAATAAAAGGAAGTCCTGGGGCAGGTGGAACTGCTATAGTAGATTATTATGATAAAACATTAGCTCATTTCACTATATCAGGACTAACAAAAGTTGGAGACTATGCCCAAGCAACATATTTAGTAAAAAATAATTCAAATAAAATAGGTGCAGACATCTCACTAGAAATAACAAATTCAAATCCTGAATACTTTAAAGTAACACAATCAATTGATAATAATATTCTACAAGCAGGAGAAACAACACTTGCAACAGTAAAAGTAGAAATAATAAAAAGTCCTATAGATAATGCAGTATCAACAGATGTATCAACAAAATTAATATCAAATCCATTAGACAATGCATCTGCAACAGGAGGCACACCGAAATCTACTGAGAATCCGGGGTCTGGATATGCATATTATATAGGTGATAATATAAATTTGAATAGTCAATTACCACAAGATAATATATATGATAATTATAATGACGCAATTCAAAATCATGGATACCCAATGTTTATTCAAGATAAATATGTAAATGGAATAACTAAGGGATTAGATGTTGGATATATAAGAAATGATGAACTTTATTATTTAAAAGGATACATAAAGGAAAGTAATCTAGATGAAAAGCCAGTATTTGAATCAAATAAAGAAGTATTATTAACATCTTTTGGTACTGAAAACTGTACAATTTCAGACAGAAAAGTTGAATGCAAAGATCCAGATAATAATGATTTCGGATCTGCAAATACTGACGGATATGTATACATTATAATATATGGCGATTCAACAAAAAGATGCTATGTTAATGCTGGTGGGTATTCAGGCTGCGACCAATGGTAAATAAATTCATAAAATACGTAATATAAGCACTATCACTAGTGCTTTTCTTGTGATATAATAACTATGTTTAGGAGGTCTAGTATGAAAGAAGAAAACATCAGAAATTTTTGTATAATTGCCCACATAGATCATGGTAAAAGTACACTTGCAGATAGAATACTAGAATTAACTGGTGCAATTGATAAAAGAGAACTAAAGAGTCAAATGCTAGACTCTATGGATTTAGAAAGAGAAAGAGGAATTACTATTAAGTTGAATGCAGTACAGCTTTCTCATAAATACAATAATGATACCTATCAACTTAATTTAATAGATACTCCAGGACATGTGGATTTTTCGTATGAGGTATCAAGATCACTTGCTGCCTGTGAAGGAGCAATTTTAGTAGTAGATGCTGCTCAAGGAGTAGAAGCTCAAACTCTAGCAAATTTATATTTAGCTTTAGATAATAATTTAACAGTAATACCTGTTATAAATAAAATTGATCTACCAAGTGCTGACCCAGATAAAGTAATTACTGAGTTAGAGAATATTGGCTTTGATAAAAAAGATATAGTTTTAACTAGTGCCAAGACTGGTGTAGGAGTAGAAGAATTGCTACGCAAAATAATAGATGTAATCCCTGCACCAAAAGGTGATAGAAAATCAAAGCTAAAAGCTTTAATCTTTGATAGTTTATTTGATTCATATAGAGGGGTTATTACAAGTATTAGAGTCGTAGATGGTGAAGTACATAAAGGTGATATTATTAAAATGATGGAAACTAATGCTATATATGATGTAGTAGGGCTATCTATTAATAATCCTAAAGAAAAAGAAGTAGATGTACTAAGAGCAGGAGAAGTAGGATACTTGTTCGCATCAATTAAAAGTATTAGTGATGTTCATGTAGGAGATACAATTACTCTAAATGATGATCCGGCTGATATTGCTCTTCCTGGATATAAACCAATGAAACCAACTGTATATTGTGGATTATATCCAATTGAATCAAGTAAATTTGAAGATTTAAGAGAAGCGCTAAATAAATTAAAATTAAATGATGCAGCCTTAACCTTTGAACCAGAAACATCAAAAGCTTTAGGTTTTGGATTTAGATGTGGTTTCCTAGGATTACTCCATATGGAAATTGTTGAAGAGAGAATAGAAAGAGAATTTGGAATAGACTTAATCGCAACTTCACCTTCAGTTGTTTATGAAGTAGAGTTAACTGATAAAACAAAAATAAAAGTGGACAGTCCAACAAAGATGCCTAAAAGAGAACTTATTTCAAAGACATATGAACCATATGTAAAATGTAGTATTTTCACACCAAGTGAATATATTGGACCACTAATGGAATTATGCCAAGATAAAAGAGGGACATTTTTAAATATTGATTATTTAGATACTGAAAGAGTAACAATTAATTATGAGTTACCATTATCAGAAATAGTTTATGATTTCTTTGATAGATTAAAATCATCCACAAAAGGATATGCGTCATTTGATTATGAAGTTATTGGATACAAAGAAAGTAATTTAGTAAAAATGGATATCTTATTAAATGGAGAAATAGTAGATGCCTTAAGTGTAATTGTTCACAAAGATTTTGCCTACAAAAGAGGACGACTAGTAACAGAAAAATTAAAAGAAATAATTCCAAGACAATTATTTGAAGTTCCAATTCAAGCAGCTATAGGCATGCACGTAATTGCAAGAGAAACAGTTAGAGCTCTAAGAAAAGATGTTCTTGCAAAATGTTATGGTGGAGATGTAACTAGAAAGAAAAAATTATTAGAGAAACAAAAAGAAGGAAAAAAGAGAATGAAACAAATAGGAAGTGTTGAAGTACCACAGGAAGCTTTCCTTTCAATTCTTTCTACAAAGGAGTAAAAATATGATAGATGATAATATAATTGTTAAAGAAGCAAAAGAATATGTATCAAATAATAAAACTGTAGAAGAAACAGCTAAAGATTTAGGAATATCCAAAAGAACTCTTCAACTACATTTTAAGAGATTACAAAAAATAACTGAAAATTTACATAAAAAAGTATTAGAAAAACAAGAAACTGCACAACAAATAGGTAGAATAAAAGGTGGACAAGTAGGCAAGTCACATTCTCATTTTACTAAAGAACAAGCAGAGAAAATGGCTAATGCAATCATAACAAAAGCTTTATCTTACAAAGATGCAGAAGAAGAATTCAAAATTCCGAAATCAACAATATATGAAGTTGTTCATAGTGATTTAGTTAGTAAAGAGCTAAGAGATAAACTTGATATTTTAGCAGAAGCAAACATTCATGATATAACAACAGAAGAATTGATAAGAAGAACAAAATGATAAAGAACTGTTATATACATATTCCTTTTTGTAAAAAAATATGCTCATACTGTGACTTCTGTAAAATGTATTATAAAGAAGAACTGGTTGATAAATATTTAGATGTATTAGAACAAGAAATAGATAGTATATATAAAAATGAAGAATTAGAAACAATATATATTGGTGGAGGGACTCCATCTTGTTTAAATATAAGACAATTAGAAAGATTGTTTATAATACTAGGTAAATTAAATAAAACAAAAAACATAGAATATACAATTGAAGGAAACTTTTCATCAACAACAAAGGAAAAACTGCTTCTATATAAGAAGTATGGTATAAATAGACTAAGTTTAGGAATAGAGTCTATTAATAAAAATAATCTAGATTTTCTAGAAAGAGATAATAGAAAAGAAGATATAATTGAAAAAATAAAAGTAATGAAAAGTCTAGGCTTTAATAATATAAATGTAGATTTAATCTATGCCATACCAAATGAAACCCTAGATATTTTAAAAGAAGATATAGAATTTATTCTATCTCTTGATATAGAGCATATATCAACATATTCTTTAATAATTGAAAAAAATACAAAATTATACATTAACAAAATAAAAAATATTCCAGAAGATTTAGATTATAGTATGTACACTTTAATCATAAATAAACTAAAAGAAAATAATTATATTCACTATGAGATTAGTAATTTTGCAAAAAAAGGATATGAATCTAGACATAATAATTGTTATTGGAAAAATAAGGAATACTATGGATTTGGTCTAGGAGCAAGTTCATATATCAATGATGAAAGAATAACAAATACAAGATCAATCTCAAATTACTTAAATAATAAATATATATTAGAAAAAGAATACTTGAGTAAAAACGATATAGAAGAATATGAAGTAATATTGGGACTAAGATTATTAAAAGGAATTAGTTTAAAAGATTATAAAGAAAAGTTTAATATAGAATTAATAGAAAAATATGATTATAGAGAATTGGTGGAAGAGAAATTACTAGTATTGAAAGATAACTACTTATTTATTCCTGAAGATAAAATCTATATAAGCAATGAGATAATAGTTAGATTACTCGAAAAAGAAGTTTAAGTATGATACAATATATTTAGAAAGTAGTGATAATATGAATGAAGAAAAAGAAGAAATGTTTTTAGATGAACTAAGTTATATAAAAAATGATGATTATGCAGATGCATTATTAAATATAATAAACATGTTACCAGAATATTGGTTTCATGAACCAGCATCTTCAACAGGAAAGTATCATCCAGAATATGCATTAGGTGATGGAGGATTACTTAGACATTCAAAAGCTGCAATGAGAATAGGTTTTGATTTGCTAGAAAATCCTGCTATTGGTGGGAAATATACTGCAAGAGAAAAAGACTTGATGTTAATGTCTCTTCTAGTACATGATGGTTTAAAACTTGGAATTAATCAAGAAAAGTATACAAGATTTGATCATCCAATCCTTATGGGTAACTTTATAATTGATAGCAAAGATGAAATAGGATTAAATGAAGAAGATGCAAAATTTATGAATGATGTTATTAAAACTCATATGGGAGTATGGACAAAAGACTATAATGGGAATGAGGTCTTGGAACCACCTAAAACTAAATATCAGAACTTTGTTCATATGTGTGATTACCTTGCATCACGTAAAAGTATTATAGTTCCATTTGATAATGAAAATAAAATAAGTGTTTAGCACTTATTTTATTGTATGAAACAAAAATATTTGTTAAAATAATAATAGAAGGTGAAAACGTTGACAAAAAGATATACAAAAAAATCAATCTACAAACTATCATTAATAACAATATCTTTTGTATTGCTAGCATTTTTCTTTGGTTATATTATATTTGAAACAGATTATCTTCAATCTGGAGTTGATGAACTAACAGCAAGTTATATATCATTTAATAATGCCAAATCAACAGATGTTTTAAGAATAAATGATATTTCCAAGAAAAATGATGAAAAAGGAAAAAAACAAACTAATAAAAGTAATAAAAGCTTTGAAGTAAAAGGAAAAGAAAATCAAGAATTTGAAGTGACATTATATTCTTCAGGAAACACTATTGATGAAAAATATATAAAATATTATTTAATAAGAGATAATGAAAATAAAGAAGGAAATCTTGAAACAACAGTGAAAACTATTGATAATGGAAAAATAATATATAAAGGTAAAATAAGTAAAAATAATAAATTTAAACTATTTATGTGGATAGATGACAATTATGATAAGTCAGTAAAAAATATTTCCTATGAAATAAAAATAAAAACAAGATAGGAGGATGTTATACATGCCAAAAGGAAAAGTAATTGTTATAGAAGGAACTGATTGTTCTGGAAAAGAAACTCAATCAAAGTTATTAGAAGAAAAATTAAAAAAAGCCGGAAAGAAATGTAAAAGATTTAGTTTTCCAATGTATGATACCCCAACGGGAAAAATAGTAGGAGGATCTTACTTAGGAAAACCTGAAATATTTGAATCATTCTTCAAAGAAGGCGCAGTAAATGTAGATTCACATGTCGCAAGCTTGTACTATGCAGCTGATAGAAAATATAATATTCCACAAATAGAAAAATATATTGATAAGGGATATTATGTAATACTAGATAGATATACTTCTTCAAATCAGGCACATCAAGGAAGTAAAATCCTAGATGATGATGATAGATTTGATATGTATCAATGGATTGATAAATTAGAATATTGGCTTTTAAAGTTACCAAAACCAGATATTACTATTTTCTTACATGTTCCATTTGATAAGACAATTGAACTAAGAAAAAATAGAGAATCCATTGATGAACATGAAAAATCTGAAGAACATTTAAAAAACGCTGAAAAAGCATATATAGAATTATCTGAACTATATAATTGGAATAGAATTGAATGTATTAAAAATGATAAATTGAGACCAATAGAAGATATATCTGAGGAAATATTGAAAATAATCAAAAGTATGTAAAAAAAATAAACATTTTATAATGTTTATTTTTTTATAATCTATCTAATTTACTAGTTCCATCATTTACATAACTTAATTGTTGTTGAGGTTAACTAATAACACTTGCTGCAGTTTGCGTTTGTACTGCATATTGTTGTTGCTGAACTGGAACGGTAGGTGAAGTAGGTGAAGCATAAGCTCCTCCAGTTGCAGCATATTGAGTTGCATGAGCTTGTTGTTGGTTTGCATATGGAACAGTAACTTTTTGTGCTGCCTGAGTAGTATTAACACCTGGTGTTGTATATGCTTGTGGAACAGCAGTCTGTACAGTCTGAGCTGTTTGTGGAGCAGTATATGTACTTGCTTGAACTTGACTAGGATATGTTGGCTGTGCTTGAACAGCTTGTTGTTGATTAGTAGCAACCTGAGTTTGTTGAGTTGTTTGAGTAGCTGCTGCTTGTTGAGTAGTAGTTGCACTATCATTAAAATCTGCAGCACTAAATGTTTGTGGTACAAATACACTTGATTTCTCTTCTAATACAGGAGTCTCTAATAAATCATCACTAACTCTAGCAACTACACTCGCAGGAACAGATTTACTTATCTCATTCTCCATTTCATATTCATAATTATCCCCATCTTCATTTTCAATCTCAATATTTCTATATACTTCCTCAAAAGATGTTTTTCCTTCAAGACATTTAATAAGAGCATCTTGTAACATTGAAATTGTTCCCCCAGAGTAAACCATTTTAGCAAGATCTTTTTTATCAAGCTTTTCATTACTCAATGCATTTCTGATTTTATCATCTATCTCTAATACCTCGTGAAGAGCAATACGCCCTTTATATCCATGTCTACAGTTTTCGCAACCCTTAGGATTAGCATCCCATACTTTTGGAACATCCATATTCATAAATTTTTTAAATACTTTTTTCTCATATTTGGTAGTATCTCTTTGATATCTACAATCAGGGCATAACATTTTAGCAAGTCTTTGAGAAATGATTCCAGATAGGGCAGTAGAAAGCAAATATCTTTCAACATTCATATCAAGTAAACGTTCAACAGTTGCAAGTGCATTATTTGTATGGATAGTAGATAAAACTAAGTGTCCAGTAATAGAAGCACGAACAGCGATTTGTGCAGTTTCAGAATCACGAATCTCTCCAATAAGAATAATATTTGGATCCTGACGTAAAATAGAACGTAATGCCGCAGCGAATGTCATTCCAATTTCAGAATTAACTTGAACTTGATTTATACCTTCAATATTCATTTCTATTGGATCTTCAACAGTAATAATATTTGTTTCAGGTTTATTTAATCCTTGTAGAATTGAGTAAGTAGTAGTAGATTTACCAGAACCAGTCGCACCTGTTGTTAGAATAATTCCGTTTGGTAATTCCATCATTCTTTTTACTTTTTCTAAGTTTTTTGGATGAAATCCCAAAGTATCAATACCTTCAAGACTTCGAGAATAATCCAAAATACGAATAACTATTTTTTCTCCTTCATTTAATGGCAAAGAAGAAACACGCATATCTAAATACTGATCTCCAAAGTTTCCTTTAATAGCACCATCTTGAGGAAGTCTTGATTCAGTAATATTCATATTAGCTAAAAGTTTTAAACGAGTAGTCAGATTTCTTTCAAAAGCTTTAGGAACAAAAGTATAATCTTGACAATCACCATCTATCCTAAACCTTACCATCATTCCGTTATCTCTTGGATCGAAATGAATATCTGAAGAACCAAATCTAGAAGCTGCAATTATAATATAATCAGCTATTTGAGTTACGGGTGTCTTATTAAAGTCAAAAGACACCATGAAACTTTCGGTTCCTTTTTGTACACGCTTGACATCAAATTGAACCATCATTTCAACCCCTTTTGTCATCTTTCTATCTACCATATCATGTAAATCAGCACACTTTCCTATGGTATTTTACTATAAAATATTATATAATAATTTTATAAGAATATCAAGGAGAGTGAGCCTTAAAAATGAAAAAATTAAATAATAAGGGTTTCGTTCTTGCAGAAACGTTGATAGTAACCGTTTTTATTTTGGCAATATTTACAATGATATACACATATTACTATCCGACCATAGGATTATATGAAGAAAGAGAAACATATGATGATGTTGATGGAAAATATGTTGCATATTGGATAAAGCAACTTATTGAGAGTGATTCCTATAATTTTAATAATGATGAAAATACTAAAAGAATTAGAGAATATCAAATGAAACAATTAGGATATATTAGATTTCAATGTGATGATGTAACAGAAAATGATAATAGAAGAAAAATATGTAAAAATCTTGTTAATGCATTAGAAATATCAAAGTGTGATGCCGCAGGCAATAATTGTGATATTTTCATAACTCATTATCAAATAGGTACATCATCAAGTAAACAAATCCATCCTAACTTTAAACAAACAGTAAATGGAGCATATCCAGATTCATCAAGTAATCTTAAGGAAAATGTTTTAAAGCGATACCAAGAGGAGACTCTTACTGTTGCAGAAGATGGTATTGATTTGTTTTGCCCATATGCAGAAAATGATAGTCAAGTTCAAAAATGTAAAAACAAATATATGCGTAGCTGCTATATAGGAAAGGGATATCAAATTCTAGCCGATGGAATAAAACCTGATGGAACAATTGATGTAGATGCGGAAATGTTAAGTCAAAAAAGTTCAATGGATGTAATTGAATATTGCAAAAAACAAGCAGAAAACAAAATATTCCCATCATATCTTGCAGACTATATTAATTTTTTACCAGATTATACAGCAAGTAACTATAATACTGGTGCAAAATATAGAGTTATAATTGTTGTTCAACATAAAAAAGCATTGAATAACTATTATTCTTTCTCTACGATAGAGGTGAATAAATGATGTTAAATAATAAAGGTGTAACTACAGTAGAAGTACTATTATGTTTCGTTTTAGTAACTATAATTGCAACATCATTGTTTTCAACTGTCTCAATGTTCAATGAAAAAAGAATGGAAGAAAATAATAAAGCAAAAATCATAATATATAGTAATACTTTAACTAGAATAATTCAAAAAGACTTTATTACTTATGGACTTGCTTCTGCAAAAATTGAAGAAACAAATGATGCTGGAACAAGAAATTATAAGGTTGAGTGTTCATTAAAAAATGGTGAAAAAAGAATTCTTAAAATCAAACAAAAATTCACAAGAAGTAATCTTCATCTTGAAGCAGAGAACGCTAATTATGATGATAGTTTTATGATTGAATATGGTTCACCAGATAGAATGATTAAATATCCTATCCCAGAATTAGGAGAAGTAGTTGGAAATTATGATGATAGTATGAAAACATTTGTGCCTTGTGAAACAGTAACAGATTCTTGTAGAGTATTAAAAGATTTACAAATAAACAATATTATTATAAATATTTCAAATGAATTAACATCAGATGATATTGGTAGTCATGTTCTAAATATATATATTGGATTCTATCATCCAGAATTAGGTAATAGATATGCAATAAATATTGTAAGTCCAATTGATTATCCAACAATTATGTCAAATAAGAGTGGAATCTTTAATTTTGATTTTACTATAGATGAATAAAAATCAAAATTGAAATAATACATCCAATAAATCTACCAAATAAGTAATTTTTATAATTAACAGAAGTATTCGCAAGAATACTTTTTGTTTGAAAATGAATAGAAAAAGGCCCAATAGAAATAATAATAAGAATTATTAATCCTTTAATAAAATTATTATTTAATAGACTCATACTATATACTCCATAAGTTAAATCGAAAAGCCCATTAATGAATATATATATAAATGTATTGTGAAATAAACAATTAATAACAACGGATATTAAAAAGAAAAATAAACTTATTCCATAAATAAGAATAATTGTCTTAATAGAATTTATGATAGTTTTAGATAAAGAATTAGAAAAACTATCAATGTTATTAAAAGGAATATAAGAACACTTCTTCTTATTTATAGAAAATAACATAATAGCAAAATTACTAGTAATAATAGATATTAATATATAAATAGATAAAGTCTTACTATTAAGTATAGAACCAACAGAATTAATAACAAAGAGTGGATTAGGAAAATGACAAAACATAATTATTCTATTAGCATCTTCAGTACTAATATACTCCTTCTCAATCATCTCTTTTATATAAATAGCCCCAGCAGGAAATCCACTAATAAGAGAAAGAATGAAAATATAAATATAAGGAGATTTTATTCTAAATATTCTTTGAAGTAATTGAATAAAATTATATTCAATAAGCAGATTAGATAAGGTAATAAAAATAAAGCTTACAGGAAAAATACGCTTAATGAATAATTCTGTATATTCCCATATTTTTAGTACAATTGTATCTATTGATAACATATTTAGTGTTAAGAAACATAATAAAATGACAAGTAAAAGTATATTTTTATATTTTTTTTTCATATTTTCACCAATCTTTGTTATAATTTTATTAAGGTGATAAGATGTTTAAGAAGATATTCAAAAGCATTAAAGAGACTATCAAAGAAGAATATAAATTTATCATTTTCTTATTACTCTTAACTATTATATTTAATATTCCAGTTAATTATTACATTACCGTTGGTGGTGGAATAAGTGATATATCAGATAGAATTAAAGTTGAAAATGGAAATGATAGCAAAGGTAGTTTTAATTTAAGCTATGTTACTCAACTTGATGGAACACTACTTTCATATGGTTTAAGTTATGTAATTCCATCTTGGGAAAGAGAATCTGCAGATAACTATAAGATTGAATTAGATGATGATATTAAAGATATAGAATTTAGAAATAAAATTGAATTAAAGGATGCTAATTCAACTGCAACATATTGGGCTTATAAATTAGCAAACAAAAAAGTTGAAGAGGTAGATAAAAAGATATATGTAATATCTAAATCTAATGAAGAATATCCTACTCCTCTTGAAGTTCAAGATGAGATAATTGGTATTGATAACCTAAAATCTAAAGAGGTGGATGAATATGTAGCATATATTCAAACAAAGTCTGCTGGTGATGAGGTAAATGTTAGGGTAATCAGAAATAAAAAGGAAAAGATAGTTAAAGCAAAAATATATGAAGAAGATGGTAGAAAATTAATGGGTGTATATCTTCATAGTATAGTAGAATATAAAACAGATCCAAAAGTGGAAATAAAATATAAAAGGAAAGAATCTGGACCTTCCGCAGGAATGATGTCAACACTAGAAATGTATAATCAACTTATAAAAGAAGATTTGACACATGGATTAAAGATTGCCGGAACCGGGACAATAAACTATGATGGATCTGTTGGAGAAATAGGAGGAATAGAACATAAGATAAAAGGTGCTACCCACGCAAAAGCTGATATATTCTTATCTCCAGGAGGCAAAAATTATGAAGATGCTCAAAAATATATAAAAGATAACAAATTAAAAATTAAATTAATAAAAATTGACAATATAAATGATGCAATAGACAAATTAAAATTAATAAAGTAGAAAAGGGAGAAAAAATATGAAAAGAATTGTAAAAATAATGAACATACTTTTAGTATTTGTATTTGTTTTATCATCAAAATCTGTTTATGCAGATAGTTACAAAATGATGGAATTAATTCCAAAAGATAAGAAGGTTACTATAAGAGGAGATCAATTACTATACAAGGATATAGAAATCAAGGATGGAAATATTGTTATAGGGCAAATAAAAAATATTACTGATGAGAAGAAATCAATAACAATATCTATCGGATTATTTGGATCAGATAGAAGAAATATTACAATAGTTAACTATTGTTCAACAGAAGACGCATTAGAAACAAATGGCGTTACAGAAAATTATCAAATTCCAATCGATGAAGATAAATTTGATAAAGATAAAACCCTTGGAGATGTTAAATACTATGCCATAATAGGTGAGAATAAAAGTTGTCGTCTAGGTGGAGCAAAAGAGTATGTTGGCGAAAAAATATCTAGAATAAATAGACTGGGTAATAATGCATTACCTTCAAGTGTTACAATGCTTCTTAATATTGTAAAATATTTTATAATTGGATTTGTAATACTATTCTTATATAAATTTTTATTCACTGGTGCATATAGAAATGTCGACGGAGAAGATATGAGAGCAGATTTTGCATATATAAATAAACAAAAAGAACAAGAAAGAGAAAGAGAAAGAAAACTACATCCTAAAAAGACTAAAACAATAAAACAAACAAAATCAGATAAAGTACTTGCTCAAGAAAAAGAAGAAAGTGCTCATGAAAACAAAGATGATTCAAATCTACATAATTTTTATAAATAAAAAGACTACAAATAGTCTTTTTTTTTATCACATAATTTCCCATAAAATTATTATAATTATTCCATATTTAAATTATAGAATTAAATCAGAAAGGAGGATAAAAGAAAATAAAAAAAATAAAATAATTAATCACATAATTTCACATAATTTTAAGATAATTCTAACACATTTGTGAATTATGATAGAAATATAAAAGGAGGGATGCCAATAAGGACAGTGGTTAAGAATTAAGACGTAATATATGATAAATATATTTATATAAAAAGGAGGTAATAATTTAGAGAAAAAAGAAAACATGTTATAATAATGATGGGTGATGAATATGTATACAGTGTGTTTAGTAGAAGATGAAGTTGCTCTAGCAAACATTGTAAAGACATACTTAGAAAGAGCAGGATATAATGTTATATGTTTTACAACAGGAAAAGAAGCAATAGATTATATAGGTAATAAAGTACATTTATGGATATTAGATATTATGTTAGGAGATGATATAAATGGATATGATGTAATCAAACAAATCCGAGAACATGATGAAGATGTACCGGTAATATTTACCTCAGCAAGAGATCAAGAACTAGATAAAATATTTGGTCTTGAATTAGGAAGCGATGATTACATTACAAAACCTTATTCTAGTAAAGAATTAGTATTAAGAGTAAACAAAATAATAAAAAGAGTTTACAAAGATACAGAAAACACAACAATAAAATATAACAATTACACAATTGACCAAGAAAAAAGACTTGTTAGTATAAATGAAAAAGAAATAAAACTTACAACGTTAGAGTTTGACTTACTATTATTATTTCTTAAAAATAAAGGAAAATGTTTTTCTAGAGAAGATATTTTAGCAGACGTATGGGGAAATGATTATTTTGGAACAGATAGAGTTGTTGACGATTTAGTAAGAAGATTAAGAAAAAAATTAAAAGAGCTGCGAATTGAAGCAGTTTATGGATATGGATATAGATTATCATGAAATTGGGAAAAAATAATCTTAGTAAACAATTACTATCAGTTGTAGGAGTAGCTTTTCTATTGTTGTTCATTTCTCTAGGCGCAATTTTACCTAGATTACTTATTCCTGTCGCAGAATCTAATATTTATAATTACTTAAGAGAACCCTTAAAAATATATGACAACAATACTGAAATAAAAATTGAAGACACCGAAATCGCATATATATATGTAAGTAATAATAATATTGCAACAAGTTATAATATAAAAGATGTGATAAAATATGATGATGTAAAAACACTTATATCCAAAATGGATAAAGAATACGGAAAATTAATATATAATCATAATATATACTACTACTATACTATTAAAAATGACAACATAACAAAAATAGCAATAACTAACAATAACTATATAAATAGAGCAAAAACATCTGTTTTATCAGCAATATTTCCATTGTTATTAGGAACATTCTTACTAATAGGATTGATGCTTGTATTATGGTCATCAGTTGTAGTAAGAAAGATTGAAAAATTAAAAAACAAGATAGATAATATTGATAATCCAGATTATAATCATAAAATAGATTTTATAATTGATGATGAAATGAGATCTTTATCTTTAGCAATTGAGGATATGCGACTTTCTTTGATAAATCAAGAGGAATATCGCAATCAAATGTATCAAAATATCTCACATGATTTTAAAACTCCTCTTACTGTAATAAAATCTTATATAGAAGCCGTCGAAGATGGCGTAGAAAGCGAATCTACCGCCCTTTCTACAATTAAAATTCAAACTAATAAATTAGAGCAAAAAGTTCACTCACTTCTTTACTTAAATAAACTTGATTATTTAAAAAATTCAAAAATTGATTCTAGTGAACCAGTAGATATGGAGAAAATTATAAAAGAAGAAGTTGATAAATTTAAATTTCATAGAAAAGAAATTAAATTCAACACATATTTTGATGGGAAGTCCAAATATTATGGTTCA
>CACXJP010000035.1 GCA_902768065.1 uncultured Erysipelotrichaceae bacterium | reverse complement strand
AATGCTGCGGATAATTGAAAGAAGTAGATTATATTTGCAATATTATATGGATTCAATTCTTCTATATTTATTTCTATACATGGAACATCACCTTTATAATGTGCTCTAATTACTGATGATTCTACTATATTACTTATCTCATGTAGTTCTCTTCCATTATATTCTATGAAATTATTTGATTTTTTTACTTTTATATATGTTTCAAATACTATTTTATTTCCATCTTGGATGAATTGCCCTAATGAATGTAGATCTCTAGTGTGAATACATGATGTTGGAAATATTCCAACTCTTTCTTTTCCTTCTGTTTCTCCAAATAGTTGTTTCAACCATTCTGTGAAATAGCAGAAGTTTTGTTCGTTTACACAAAAGTTTTCTACATGTCTATTTTCATCAAATAATAGTTTTCTTGTTACTGCATATTGATATGCATTATCAATTAATCTTTTTCCATGATAATATCCATCTATTATTTCATTTAAGTTGTAATTAAGTGCTAAAGGAAGGAGATGAGCTGGTGTAATGAATGAATATCTTCCACCTATATTATTTGGAATTATAAATGACTTATATCCTTCTTTATTTACTTCTTCTCGTAGTAATCCCTTTTCTTTATCTGTAGTTGCAATTATTCTTTTGCTGTAATCATCAGGATATTTTCTTTTTAATTGTTTTTTTAATATGTTATAGGTAATTGTAGTTTCCATTGTCGTACCACTTTTGCTTATTACGTTTAGGCAAAAATTCTTATTGTTCAAATAACCTATTAATTCATCTAAATATTTACTTGATAATGTTGTACCGGCATATATTACTTCAAACTTTTCATCATTAAAATATCTTCTAAACATATTATCAAAAGCATAGCTACCTAAAAATGATCCTCCAATTCCAATTACAACTAAACAGTCATAATTATCTCTTATATATTTCGCAGTATCATTTATATCGTTTACCAATTCAGGAGATATTTTTTCTCTCCAACCTGTCATATTACTATGGTCCAGTTTTTCAATTATTTCTTCTTTTCTTGACATTAATAAATTGTATTTTTCTTTGTCAATAAATCTATCCACATAAGTATTGAAATCAAATCTAATCATTAAATCATCTCCATTTTCTACATTATAACACTATTAATAAAAAAGAAAAAGAGAATGTATTTTGTCTTACTAATTCTCTTTCTCTTTTTATACTAGTATATACAGAAATATATTGTATCATTTTCAAATATTATCTGTTCCTTGGAAAACTCATCCCATTCTTTTGATTTAAATTTTGTTCTATATATACCCTGATTATATTTTTTTGTGAAATTATGATTTTTGCAATAATAATTAAATATATTATCCATTATCCAACTTCCACAAAATCCTCTACATGTTGGTTCTGTAGTCTTTCTTAATCCTTTATAACCTCTTGTAGGACTATTATCAAAACAATATTCAATTTTCTTTAATTTTATATTATTTTTTTCTTCATATTCTTTAACCATTTCACTGATTATTTTACCATATACTTTATCTTCTTCTCTAGTCTTTCTAGAATCAATAGATATACTGTTGGAATTAATTATTTGTGAAATTAATAAAAGAACTGAAATAGATACAAATATTAATTTCCTATTACTTATTGATAACGCATACACTAGAACCATTCCCATTGATGAAACATAAGAGAAAATAATTCTATCTGCTGCATAAAAACTTGTAAGTTCAACTAATGTGAGTACTTCAGCTAGTCCAATTAACCATATTAATAATAAATTAACTATTATTCTAATTCTTTTTTCTTTTATTTCAAGAACTAAATACATTGTTACAATTAGTAATACAATTAGTACAACTAAATTAGGAAAACTTCCATAAAAAAGTATGATTAAATATATAAATCTTCTAAGATAATTTATTATGGATATGTGTAAAACTACTGATTGAAATGGCTCAAAGTCAATAAAATATCTTGCTGTTATGACAATTATATAGCCCAATACAAGATTTATTAAAACTATTAAAGAATTATAAAACAATTCTTTAGTAATAACTTTATAATCTTTTTTTTGAAGCAATAATTGGAGGAATAATCCTGGTATATAAAACAGTATTGTAGCCTGATAGCAATTTATTGCGAGAAATAAGCAGAAAAATATCTTTAAATATTTATTTTTGCCATTATTAAGAAATACCTTTAAGGCCAATACTACCATCAATAATCCAAGCCACATTATTGCAGATTCTGTATAATAAAAATATTCATAGGATGAATAATTAATAAAAATTAAAATTATTGGAAAGAGGATGAAATATTCTAATTTTTTATTTTTTATATTTGTAACATGTATTATCAAGTTATAGAAAATATATATTGTACTACTCGAAATTACTATTGATAATATCTTTAAAATTACTATTCCACTTTTCAATGATATATTAAAATAATCAAAGAGATAAAAGACTATTGAACATATTGTTCTTCCTGATGTCATAAACCAGGTATTTGTATATCCCTTAAATCCTAAAATGATTATATTATATATATCTGATGGATAATTATATGGAAGTAATGTACCCATAAATAATAATATTGTAATAATTATTATTGAGACTTTTATCCATTTCTCTTTCATTTGTTTTCTCCCTATTTATTTCCTTCATAGATTATTGCTTCATATACTAGATCAACCAAATGATCTGATAATTCTAAATTATATTTATCTATTATTTTATCAAATACTCTTGGCTCATATTCCATATCAAGATATTGATAAACAAGTTCTTTACTATTCTTCATTTCTTTTAGATATTTTTTTGTATATTTATCTTCTAAAATTAATAATGGATAATCTTTTGCCCATTGTTTAAATTTTTCTATAATGAAATATATATTATTCACATAAGTAAAACTTTTTTTATCATAACTTATCATTTGTTTTAAATCTTCGCTTTCAATAAACTTATCTTCTACTCTATAATCAAATCTATCTTCTAATTTTATTCCATCTAATTTAAGGGCACTTATTTGCGCTATAAAACCTTCTTTAGGATCACTTCTAGTTGGAATAATTTCTGCGATTATATATTTATCTTTTTGTAAATCCATAATACTCATCTCCAGATATTGATTATATCATATTTTTTATAATAATAAAAAGGAGGAATTTCCTCCTATTTAATTGTCATATATACTCTATGAGTCATTTTATCATTTACAAGCTTGATTGTATTAGTTTTTTGACTTAATCCATCTAATGATAGAGATTCATCTTTTCCTTTTACAACTTCTATTTCATATTTTGTATCCATATAAGTATATATCATTTTAAATGACTCCCATGCTATAGGTATTCTTGGATCAAGAACTAACTTTTCTCCATGTTTATGGAAACCAAGTATATCTTCAATACCGACTTTATAGAACCATCCTGCAGATCCTGTATACCATGTCCATCCACCTCTTCCAGGGAATGACTCTGATGAGTAAATATCAGCAGCAATAACATATGGTTCTGTTTTATAGATGTTTGTTTTTACTTCTGTTTTTGTTCTATTAACAGGGTTTATCATTTGGAAATAGCGGTATGCTCGATCATGATAGCCTGCTTTTATCAAAGCCATTAAGTACCATGATACTGAATGTGTATATTGACCTCCATTTTCTCTTATTCCTTTCGGATAATTCATTATATATCCTGGATTATTTAATGTTTTTGAGAATGGTGGCGTCAATAATTTAATAATCTTATTCTTATCATCTACAAGGTTTTCTTCAACTGATGTGATAACTTTTTGAATCCTATTCTTTGGTGCTACCCCACTTAGAATTGAGAAACTTTGAGAGATTAAATCTATTTTACATTCACTATTTTCATGACTTCCAAGCTTATCACCATTATCATAGAATGCTCTTAAATAATAATCTTTATCCCAAGTATTATCATTTAGGCTTTCTTTTAATTTTTGATTAAATTCCAAATATTTATCAACATTCAATTTTGTTTTTGATTGTTTAATAATTTTTACGAAATTTTCTATTGTATTATATAAGAAGAATCCTAACCAAACACTTTCTCCCTTTCCTTTTATTCCTACTCTATTCATTCCATCATTCCAGTCTCCACCACCCATTAGTGGTATATTATGAAATCCTAGTGAATTCATAGATAATTCTAAGGATTTTTTACAATGTTCTAAAAGAGATTCGGTTTTTTCAGTATAACTAAATACTATACCTTTTTCATTTTCATAGTTACTTAGTTCTTCTCCAGATACATATGGAATTTGTTCATTTAAAATATCATAGTCTTCTGTTTTTTCTATATAGTATGCAGTTGCATATACTAACCATAAGAAATCATCTTTGTATCTACTTCTCAATCCAAAATGATTCTTTTCATGCCACCAATGAAGAACATCTCCTTGTTCAAATTGATGAGCAGCATTTTTTATTATTTGCTCTTTAGTATAACTTGGATTAACTATTGCAATATTCATAGCATCTTGTAATTGGTCTCTATATCCAAAGGCACCACTTACTTGATAGAATCCTGCTCTTGCCATTATTCTTGATGATAATGTTTGATATAGATACCAACCATTCATCATATAATCAAAGCTTACATCTGGTGATGATACTTCTATTGTTCCTACCGTCTTTTTCCAGTAATCTTTAACATTCTTTAATTCTCTCTTAGCATTTGATATATTTGTATATCTTCTTATTAATTCTTTATTTTCTGAATCACTTAAACTACATCCTAGGACAAATACTATTTCTTTTTCTTCTTCCTTGTTTAAATCAACATTGAAAGAAATATTCTTAACTAGCATTTTATCACAGACTGCATTTTCTATCTTTTCTGATGAAGACATAAATACATTTACATCACCATAGTTGATACTGTAGACATTTCTCATTTTTAAGTAATTGTCACTTTCAACAAATTCAGTAAGAATATGTCTTGAAGTTTTTTCCTCAAAATTTCCAAATGTTGGATTAATCCAAAATTCTACATTTGTTTTATGTCTATTCTTAGTTTTGTTTCTTAGTTTTAAAAGATATATTTTAACATTATCATTTAATGCTACGAACTCAGTAAATTCATGAGCAAGATTTTTTGTTTCACTTTCTAAAATACTATATCCAAATCCATGAGTACATTTTTCTGGATTGAATTGATGTTCATTAAACTTAAATCCTTCTGATTTATCATTTATTACCATTTCATTTGTCCATGATGTAATCTTAAATTCTCCTGAATTATAAGCATATGTATATCCACAACCATTATTTGTTATTATTGTACCAAATGTTTTGTTGGCAATTATATTTGACCATGGCATTGGAGTATCTTTGTTATAAATAACATATTCTTTTCCATTACTTTTAAATCCACCATATGAGTTATCATATTTTAGTTTTTCTGTATTTTCTAAAATAAGATTTTCTTCTTCAGGATATTTTGGATAATCACTTATCATATTAGTTTTTTGTAAATCTTCAACCGCTTCCTTTAAACTATTAAATCTATTTGATTCAAATTTTAGTCTTGGAACGATATCAAGAAGGCTCTTATCCTCTTCAGTAATAATATCACTATTAACTATTTTTACCATTCCTGGTGTATGATAAAAGCTATTCAAAGTATATATTCTATATAGCTCATCTTCTATTTGTTTCTTTACTAATTCTTTTGATTGACCAACTTCATTATTAATAATCATTAAATCAACAAATATTGATTTTGACTTGAAGTATTCAAATGCTTTCAATAATTCATAAATGAAACTCATATCACTTATATCATTAATTTCTACACTTATTATTGGTCTATCTCCACTAATACCAAATTTCCATAGTCCTGATTGTCCCAAAGCATCTTTTCTAAGTAAATCCATTCTTTCTTCATTAACTGAAATTCTTGTTGTCTGGTACAAATAATTCAACATAATATTGTATGTTCTCATTTTTTCACCAGTTACATTTAAATTCTTTGTTTCAATAACATTCATTAATGTTGAAATATTGAATTCTTTCTTTAATGCTGTTGTTGAATCATAGTATTTGATAATATCATTTATTTGTTCTAAACTTCGTCCAAAACCTACCAATAAATAAACAGATACTGCCGAATTTGCTGGTACTATTACCTTATTTCTAACACTCATTATTGGGTCTAAGTTATCTCCTAAATAATTTGTTAATTCCTTATTTAAGCCTACTGCATTATTTAATTTTCTATTTCTACCAATAAAGTTTGCTCTTTCTGTTTCAAATGTATAATCCTCTTCAACACCAGGTATAATTAATCTTGTTACCATGTAGCTATTAACATTAGAGTCTCCTCTATTTTTTCTTTTAGCAATTAGACTATTGGAATTCTTATCAATTTCTGTAGATATAAACATATTATTAAATACTTTGTGACTTATATCATCTCCATTTTCTGACAATATAGGTTCTGTATAACTTGTTAATTCTAATTCTTTGTCTTCATTTGATTCATTTTTGAATGATACTTTTCTAATTTCTGCATGGAAATTTTTACATACTACAATTTCAGTCTTTGTAGATATGTTTGTATCTCTTCTTAAATACTTAATCTTATCTGCTGCGAAAACAACTTCATACTTATCAGGTTTAACATTCATTGGAGCATAAGTATTACTCCAAACATAATTTGTTTTGCAATCTTTAATAAATAAGAATATTCCATAGTCTTGTTCTGTAACTTTACGATATCTATTTAATAATTGATTACGATATCTTGAAAAACTATCTCCTCTATCATTCATGATAAGAGAGTATTTTTTATTTGATAATACAGACATTTCTGGTAGATAAGAAATATATTTAAATTCTCTAATATCATTTTCGATTTTTTCTTTCTGATAATTATATTTCTTGTATCCAGCCATTTTTAAATCAATACTTGATTGTACTTGAACTTTTTCTTTTAATAATATTTCAAATGATTTTATATTAATATTTGAATGGAATAAATCTCTAATTACTCCATGTCTTAGGTAGTTAGTTAATCCAAGTAAACTCATACCTTGATGGTGAGCAAAATATGATCTAACTATTCCATTGTTTTCATAATCATATGCTTCATATAACCCATATAGTGAATACATATTTAATTTTTTAAATTTATTTATATTTTCATAAACATCATGTGGATATAAATCCATAGTCATTAATGATGAATATGGTGATAAAACAATTCTATTTTCTTTTTCTTCTTTTGCTTTTAAATATGGTGTTGCGAATGCCTTATATTTATAATTTAGGGCATTGTCTAATTCATTATATGCTGATTCTGAAATACCCCAAGGTAGTTTTCTAGACACATTTTGTATATATTTCTTTTGACACATATGGGCAAAATTATATGACTCATCTAATAATGTGTTTGGATAATTCTTCATAAATAGTAAAGGCATATAGTATTCAAATGCTGTTCCACTCCATGAAATTAATCCTTTATGTCCTTTATATGTTGTTAAAGATTTATCTAGACAAAACCAATGTTTTGCTGGAGCATCTCCTAAACAGATTGTTATATAAGAAATTAATCTAGATTCTGATGCAAATTTATTATAGTTATAGTCAGATAGTTTCCCTTCACTTTCATCATAACCTATACTAAAGACATTTTTCTTAGTATATAATTTCTTAAAGTTTGTATTTGAAATTAATTTATCACATAGTTTTTCTATTTTTTCATTTTTAATTTTCTCTGCAAAAGATTTAACAACAATATAACTTGCTACTAAATTACCGGAATCTACTGTTGAGACAAATAATGGTTGTAATACCTTTTTTGTCTTTATGTCATACCAGTTATATAAATGTCCATGCCATTTATCAAGGCTATCAACTGATTTTAAAATATTTTCTAATAGATGTGCCGCCTCTTCTTCTTCAATAAAATCTAATTCATATGCACTGACTACTGATGATAGTGAAAAGCCTATTGCAGTTGGTGATGTTCTGCTATCTAGTTTTTGTTCTCTATTTTCTTGATAATTATCTGGAATTAAATAGTTATTTTCTTCATTTAGATTATCTCCAAAGTATTTCCATGTATCATAAGCAAGTTTTATTACATCTTTTACTTCTTTATCTTTTAAGTCTATAACTTCATTATTAATATCTTTACTTACATAATATAATACAAATGGTCCAGTAAAGAAGATTACTGCAATAATGTATGCTAGTGGATTTTTTGTGATTAACCCTATTACAATAAATACTATGGTAAATATAAAATTAATTATAAATTCTTTTAAATATACTGATAATGTATTCTTAGCAGATTTTGATACTTCTTCTGCAGTTGTCCAGTTCAATAAATTTTTATGACTATATAACAATCTATATAACGCTCTAAAAAATGCATCCATATATAATTTTGAATAATATGGAATTGTTGCAAAAGAAATATATGATCTTAAAACTATACTTTTTCCACCAAAAAATAATTTCTTATAATATATCTTTTTTGTATTTTTTTCTATTCTTATAGATTTACTTTTTAAGAAGTAAAAAATAGAAAGTGTAATTTCTAAAAACACCAAACCTACCCATATATATTGATAATATCCTTTACAAGTAAAAGCTAATAATAATACTATCAGTAACATAGGATTTAAAAACATTCTCATAATATTATCAAATATCTTATATTTTCCTAAAATATTTATTGGATTTTTTATTTTCTTTTTATTCTTATTTTTTACTTTTGGTAATATCCATCCAATGATTTGAGTATCTCCTCTAGCCCATCTATGATGTCTTGTAACATCTACTGTAAACTTAGATGGAAAATCATCAATCAATTCTATATCTGACACATATCCACATCTTAAATAATTTCCCTCAAGAAGGTCATGTGATAATATTAAATTTTCTGGGAATGTTTCTGATAATATCTTGTTAAATACTTCAACATCATAAATTCCTTTTCCAACAAAGCTTCCTTCTTTGAATAGGTCTTGATGGATATTTGGTATGATTGCTGAATATGTGTCAAAACCTCCAATACCAGCAAATATTTGGCTATATAAGCTTTTATTTGTTGCTTCTATATCAACACCTACTCTTGGTTGCATTATTCCATATCCACTTATAACTTTAGTTCCCGCATTATTTAATACTGGTCTATTTAGAGGATGATCCATAGCTCCTACCAATTTAAGTGCTGAATCTAATACTAATTGGGTATCTGCATCAAGAGTAATTACATACTTTATTCCAAGTTTGTTATTATGAAGCATATTAACATTATAGTATTTTGCTTCATCTACATATTCTCCCAACAAAATCTTATTAAATTGAAGCAAAGCTCCTCTTTTTCGTTCATATCCAATATATGAATTTTCTCTTTTATTCCAAACTCTTTTGCGATAGATGAAATAAAATAGTTCTTTTTTATACTTTTTATTTAAATTTTCTGCATATTCTTTTCCATATTTGGATATTTCTCTATCATAATCATATTCTTTTTCACTACCTGCTTTTGTATCTCCTAAAAGTGTAAAAAATAAATTATCTGTTTTATTTTCTAAGTAGAATGACTCCAGCGTTTCAAACATCTGCTTTATTTTTTTTGTATCTGAAATAATTGTTGGAATAACAACCATTGTCTTAGCAGTATCAGGAATACCCTTAGTATAATCTAATTTTGGTATTATTCTTGTAGGTGTAACATTTGTTAAAAAGTGATTAAATATTTGGATTATTATTTGACTTACAGGCACTATTAAAATCAAGAATCCTAATATTCTACATTTAATAAAAAATGTTGATAATAAATAACTTATTCCTAGGGTCAAAACAAGAATTGTTATAAAATAAACATAAAACACTGATAATGATGTTTTCTTTTTAAATAATTTGAAACCTATATGTTCATCCAAAGTAAATATTTTATCTAGATAATCATATTCACTCATATGTTTTCTATTAGCTAATTTTATTAACTGAACTCTATATGAGGTTTTTGTCTTTGGTGACATACTTTTATATATTGGATCTTGTAATAGTTTTTTTTCTGTTTTTGATACTTTTTCATATAAATCTTCAATTGACAATTCGAAGAAATTTTTAAGATCAGTAAATATATTTGATATTAAAACATTATTATTAATTTTGTTTTGAAATTCTTCATTTACAATGTCTTTTAAAATTACACTATTATCTTTTAAATACTCATTTAGTTCCTTAAAGATATAAGCATTATTATCTACACGATATAATTGATTATTTATTTCAAATATATAATGATAATTATTCTTTAAATCAAAGTTACTGTTTATAAATGAATCTAATGTTATGTTTGATTTGCTATTGATTATTTTTTCTACATCTTCTTTATCTACTAATTTGATGTATTCATCATGGCATAATTCATTTAATTCTTCAGTATAGATAATAACAAGTGTTACCATTATGTTTTTTAATTCTTTATAAGTAAATACTTTCTTTGTTTCTTTTTGATATCTTTTTAATTCTTCAATTAAATAGTTAAATGAAACTGAGTAATTCTTTTTACTTACAATGTTTTTCAAAATATAATAATTACTATTTATTATCTTTAATTCTTTTTTTAGCATTTTCTTATTACTAATAATATTATTTTTATGTTCAGCTAAAATATAATAGTTATCAATTAACCATTCATTTGTTATTTCAACATACTCATGATTCTTAGTCTTATTTACTAAGAAATAATAATATTTTGTAACTGATTCAAAGTTTTTAAGATATTTTTTTATTATATTTGCCATAACTATACACTCCCAATTTAATTATATCATAAAAACTTCTTTAGATACTATAAGTTTAATTACTAATTTAATCATATTTTGTTGGTTAATATTTTATTTATAATAACAAAAAAATATCTTAAGAATTTCTTAAGATATTTATTTTTAAAATGGCGGAGTAGGAGAGATTTGAACTCTCGCGCCAGTTGCCCGACCTACACCCTTAGCAGGGGCGCCTCTTCAGCCTCTTGAGTACTACTCCATCTCAATTTGCGTCCGCATATATATTATTACATTTTAAGTATTAAATGTCAATAAAAACCTTATTATTCATTTTCTTTTTGCATAGAATTAATGAACATTTCTAAATTTAATTCTTGCTTATTAATTGAATCTATAGATGCTGGTATTTCTTCTCTAAGTGTATCCCATTTTTTTAGAAATTCACTTGCAATATTTCCATCTAAAATTCCTGTATTATTATTTATATTATCAGTTATTAATGAATCTATGTTTTCCAAATTATTTTTCATTTTATCAGTTAACATTTTAATATTATTTAGTGATTTATTTAATTCTACAAAAGCTACAGTTTCTTTCATACTTCTCACCTACTCAAATGAATTCTTTGCTTTTTCTGTTGCAGTTACTAATTGATCATTTTTATTAGTTAGATTATCTATTATTTTTTTTATTAAATTTTCTAATTCTACTAATTTAATTTTCTTTTCTTTATATACTTCTTTAAAATCATTATAAATAGACTTATTTGTTATTCCCCAGATATTTTCTAAATTTGTTATTTCTTTATCTAATTCAGCTAAAGAGGATGAATATTCATAGTAATTATTATTCAACTCATCTAATAATTCTGTTAGTTTTGCTGTATCAAATGATAATGTATCATTCATATATAATCACTCCTCTTATTAATTATAACAAATTTTATATATAATTGTGGAAAAAGTTTTAATAAAAATAAAAACCGTCGATATACGACGGTTAAATTACTATTGGTGACGAGTACGGAATTCGAATCCGTGAATGCTGCCGTGAAAGGGCAGTGTGTTAAGCCGCTTCACCAACTCGCCAAATAAAAATGGCGCCCCAACTAGGACTTGAACCTAGGACCCCTTGATTAACAGTCAAGTGCTCTAACCAACTGAGCTATTGAGGCATATGGTGGACCTGACAGGACTTGAACCTGTGACCCCACGCTTATCAAGCGTGTGCTCTAACCAACTGAGCTACAGGTCCACATCGCATGTACTTAATAAGTTTACACTATTTTTTTCTTTTTTGCAATAATAAAATGATTTTTTTGAATTTCTTTCAATCAATTGCATATATAGAATACTATAAATAAAAAGCTAAAGTCAAGTGTTTTTTTACATTATATGTATTAATATTAAGGTTTTTTAGATATTTTTTAAGTTTTTGCCTAAAAAAGCTTGTAAATAATGAATTTTTGATATAAAATAAATATGCAATTTGTGTTTGGGGCGTTAGCTCAGTTGGTAGAGCAACTGACTCTTAATCAGTGGGTCTAGGGTTCGAATCCCTAACGCCCCACCATTTATAAAAATAAAACTAGGTTAATCCCTAGTTTTTTTATATTTCATTTTCATTTAATATTTCTATTCCGTTTTCTTTTAATAATTTTGCTGTTATACCCATTCCTATTATTTTATTTCCGGTAAAAGTCCCATCATATATTTCCTTGTTTCCACAAGATGGAGATTTTGCTTTTAGGAGAGCTTTTTTTACATTAAATAATTTTGCTAATTTTAATGTTTCTTCTGCACCTTTTAAATATTCTTTTGTTACATCTATTTTGCCCTTTGTAATTACCTTATCCCCTACTATTTCTGATGGAGTTCTTGGTGTTGTTAGTCCTCCATATATTTCTGGACATACTGGTATTACTTCTTTATCTTTTAAATAATCTAGTACTTTTTCATTCATATTATTATTACCATCATATTTACAATTAATTCCTAAAAGACAAGCGCTTACTAATATTTTCTCTTTTTCCATATAAGATAAAGGAAAGTTATTATCTTAACTTTCCTTTTGCTCCCTTCATACCTTTTACTCCACCACTTGATGCAAAACCTTCTAGAATATTTGTTTCAAATGAATGAGTCTTACTTGATCTTCTCTTATAATCCTTAATTCCTATTTGAATCATTTCATCTAATACTTTTGTAAATTCAATTCCTTTAGCTTCCCATAAATAGAATGCTAAACTTCCTGGAATTGAGTTTATTTCATTAATATATACTTTATTTGTTTTTTGATCTATTAAGAAGTCAATTCTTGCATTTCCTGATGATCCTAATACCTTAAATGCTTTTGCAGCTATTTCTTCTATTTCTTCTCTTACTTTTTTATCTATATCTGCTGGTAATTTACGATTAGCAGAAGCCATTCCTTTTGAAGTACCTTTTGTTGGAACTTTTACTCCACCTTTTGCTCCTTTAAGTTTTCCTTTTCCACCACCTATATATTTATCATTATAAGTTAGGAATCTATTTGCTGATAATACTTCTTCAATTTCACTTAATTTTTGGTGTTCATAGTTACCCATTACAGCAATATTTACTTCTTTTAAGTTTTCTACAACTTCTTCTACAATAATTTTTGAATCATATTGAATTGCTTCATCAATTGCATCTCTTAGAATATTTTCATCTTCACAAACACAAATACCTACACTAGATCCTGTTGTTGCTGGTTTTACAATTACTGGATATTTTAATTTAGATACTTCTTTAAGAACTTTTTCACTATTTTGTCTATAATCAACATCATAGAACCAAACAAACTTTGTCATTGGAAGTTCTGCTTCTTTCCAAATATCTTTCATAATTACTTTATCTTGTCCAGCTACTGATCCATATACATTAGATCCTACAAATGGAATTCCAATTGTTTGAAGATATCCTTGTAATACACCATCTTCAACATTTGTACCATGAACAATTGGGAATACAATATCTAATTCTTTTACTATACCCTTAAATAGTCCATTTTTCTTTTGTAATACATAACTTCCATTTTTATAATATAAGACTACATTTGTACTATAATTCTTAATTAAATTGAAGTCTTGATATACATCAATATCTTTTAACATATCTCCAGTATACCATTCTCTATTCTTTGTAATATAGATAGGAATTATCTCATATTTTTCCTCATCCATTTTATTCATTGCTTGGATTGCTGTTATGATACTAATTTCATGTTCTACTGATTCTCCCCCAAAAATTACACCTACTCTAATTTTCATAAAATCACCTTCCTATTTTTCATTAAATGTATCTGGTAAATCATTTTCAAATAAAGCATACACTTCATCTTTTTTAGCAAGTTTTCCTATATAAGGATATGCTTCTCTAACATCATTAAATACAATTATTTTATCTTTGTCAAATCCTTTTCGTAATAATCCCTCTTTTATTGGAATAGTTTTCTTCTCTCCAATTAAGATTACTTCGTCTGCTACTTTAGCAATTTGTTCTCCAAATTTTCTATTATATTCATCTTCTTTTTCACCTAATTCAATCATTCCAGGTGTTACTACTATTTTCATACCTGGCATCATTCCAAGTATTTCACAGGCATTTGCTGCTCCTACTGGATTTGAATTATAAGCATCATCTATCTGATAAAAATTACCTAGTTTTTTTAACTCTAATCTGTGTTCTACTGGTTTCACACCTTTTACAGCATGAACTAAATCTTCTATATCAATATCAAATTCTCTTCCACAGGCAATTGCAGCTAAAATATTATAGACATTGTGTTTTCCTAATAGTTTTGTCTCAAAATGATATTTTTCTTTATCGCCTTTGAATCTTACATCAAATTCAGTTCCTTTATTTGAACATTTTATATTTGTTGCATAAACATCAACATCTTTATTATCTATTCCTATCCAAATAATTCTTACATTATTTTTTAATTTATAATCAAGTTGAAGTGGATCATCTCCATTAAGTACTCCAAATCCATCTTCTGGTAATGATTCTATAAGTTCAAATTTTGCAGATTGAATATTTTCTTGACTACCAAAGCTTTCTAAATGAGCTGTACCTATTTTTGTTAGGATTCCATATTTAGGTTTTACTAATTTACATAAACCTTTTATTTCTCCTCTAACATAAGCTCCCATTTCTGCAATAAATATATCTGTAAATTTATCCATATGATTATTTATTGTCATTATTAGTCCATTAAATGTATTTAAATTTCTAGGTGTTGGGAAAGCATTATATCTAACATTTAGAATGTCTGCTAGAATATTCTTACTACTTGTTTTTCCATAACTACCTGTAATTCCAATGACTTTTAAATTATTCATCTTTTTAAGTTTTCTTTGGGCTTTATTTTTATAGTGTAGATATACTAATCTTTCTACAGGCATATTTATTAACATTGCAATAAATATTACAAATCTGTATTAAAACCTAGTATAACTACAGGTATTAAGTAAATAATTGCTGTTGTAAATATTAATCTCTTTATTCTAGGAGTTATAACTAACTTCTTTTTATTTTGATCATTTACTATTGTTCTATATGAATTATATCCTACTATAAATAATAGTATTGATATAAATAACATACATAATAAAGAAATCAATTTTAAATCATATATTACAAACATTCCAATTAAACATAATCCTATTGCTAATATATCTATACTAAAAAAGTCATTTATATTTTTAAATACCCACTTTAAGTATCTATTATTTTCATTATAAAGATTTTGTTGTAGCATGTGTAGTGTTCTATGTCCTCTATAATAATTTGCATAGAAAAATGCTAATATTAATATTATATATATTAAAATTGTCATATATTCCTCCTAAAAAAAGTTGTTAAGTATATTTACTACTTGTTGTAGATTTTCTAGATATGCATAATGAGTTCCAGGAAGTATAATAAGTGCTGCATCAATCATAATTTTTTCTAATTCTTTTGCTTCTGCAACTGGTGCTTCTGTATCATTTTGTCCCCATATCAATAGTGTTGGCTCTTCTATCTCCTTAGCATAATGTGATAAGTCTTCATTAACTACCTCAACTAAAGTCTGTCTCATTACTGGGCTTGCTGCTTTATAGTCTCTTGAGCCTATATATTGTTTCATATATTCTCCGATTTTATCCATTCCAGGTAGTTTTTTCATTGATTTTAGCATTCTTACTTTTAATGGAAGCGCCTCTTGAATTCTAATACATGGGCTTCCAAACAATACCAGTTTTTCAATTGGATTTCTTGCACTATATCTTATTGCTAGTCTACCTCCAAATGAATGACCTATAACTATCGGTTTTTTTATTTTTAATTCTTTTATAAAATCTTCTAGCATTAATTCATAATCATCTATTGTCCAAGTATTTTTCGGTTCATCACTTTCACCAAAACCAGGTAAATCAAGAATTGTAATTCTAAATCTATCACAAAAATAATCACCTAATGGCTTCATCATTTCAATATTTTGTCCCCAACCATGTAGTAGTATGATATCTTTACCTTCACCATATTGTATGTAATTTATATTTAAATCTTTAATATTAATCTTCATTAAATCACTCCATTTAAATTATATCACAATTAAAATCTTTAAGAAATAAATTCAAAGGTGATTATTTTTTTTCAATTATATAAAATATATATAATGTAAAAAAGTGTAAAAAGAAAGAGACTATTGTCTCTTATTTTGTTTTTTCTATTGAATAAAATTCATATCTATCTACTGACTTCTGTTTAAATGTATAAGTATAAACAGGAATTTTTGAACTATATTTAGCAACTATTTCATCTACATTAATTACATTATCTTTTAGATCTACTGTCCTTATTAATTTAGATTTATCTTTTGATGTATATAGATTTGCTTGAGTAACTGGTTGTCCAGCTCCCGGTGTTACATATTCAACATAGAAGACCTTTTTTTGAATTTTTATTGTTTCTGATTCTAAGGTTGTTTTAATAGTTTTTTCCACAAATTTTGGGGAATATGTATTATATGTTATTGGAAAAGTATATGTATAACTATCAGATGGTTTGTCATAAACTATGTTGTATACATTTCCAGCTGATATGGATGAGGCACTATATGGTATTTTTTTACCAAATAAATCTTCAAATCTTGTTTTTACGATTCCCGCTGGAATAATTTGAGCTGTATTGGTACCTGCTAAATCTTCATAAATCGCTGCAAATAATGCTGCTGATTTATCATAGTTTGATGTTGTTATTTCTCTTTTTGAATATAAATATCCAAAATATATAGATTTAGGATCATTATATGCTTTATTCAGAGTTGAAATTGTATTATCTATATGTGTAAATGCATTTAAATTAATTTCCTCATCTCCAATTTGTGTTATTGTGTCATCATCTTTTTTATTTATTACAAATTTGTCTAAAGCGATAAAACCACCTAATCCCAATATTATTATAATTAATATTACAATTGTTACTACAAATTTTTTATTTTCCATTTTTATTCTCCTTTAATATATTAATTATAATTAAAATAATTAAAATATTCAAGGTATTATCTTCTGTTTTTTAGTTCATCTACAAGTGATAATCTTTTTATTTTCAAATTATTGTTTCTTCCCGTTGCTACTTCTATATCTGGTTTAACTATTCTTCCGTGATAGTCACTTCCTCCACTTATTAATAAATCAAATTCATTTGCTAATGATTCATATAATTCTCTTTCTTCTTGACTATGAGTTGAATGATAAACCTCTATTCCCCTTAAACCACATTTCTTCATTTTACTTAATAACTCTGTCAATTCTTCCTTGTTAAGTTTTAAGGTCTTAGGATGAGCTAAAACAGGTATACCTCCACTATTTATAATTAGACTAAGACACTCTTGATATGTTAGTTTTTTATTTGTTCCCTTTATCTTATCATCAGCATCATTTAAATACTTATCAAATCCTTCTCTGATGCTTGATACAAGTCCTCTTTTTAACAAAAGCATTGCTAAATCTGGTCTACCTAAATTGTGATTTGAATTTATTAGTTCTTTAATCTCTTCATAATCAAATATAATTCCATAATCTTTTTTCAATTGTTCTATAAGAGATAGAATTATTTGAAGGCTATTATTTTTTAATTCATGCATTTTATCATTTAACGCTTGATTATTTATATCTATATCATAACCTAGAATATGCATTGTTCCTTTTGGTACTTTTGCTGATAATTCTATTCCATTATATATATCAATTTTATTATCATATTTTTTATTGATATTTTTTAATCCATTTATTGTATCATGATCTGTTATAGCCATTGTTCCAACATTTCTTGAAATGGCATATTCTATCAATTCATCAGGTGTTAATTCACCATCAGAATAACATGTATGCATATGCATATCTATTAATTTTCTTTCCATATTATCATCTCCTTAATATTAATTTTTTTCCCTCTTCTGCAACTTCAGTATTCTCAAATATTTGTTGTGCTTCTTTTAGGTATTCATTTCTATCTTCCTCTGGCCATAAATGGGTTAGTAATAATCTTTTAGAATTTGATTTTTTTGCAAGAGTTGCTGCATCTTTTGCTGTTAGGTGTGTACTTATTCTTGATTTATGTTTTTCTAGAAATGATGATTCACATATTATTAAATCTGCTTTAGAGCAAAAATCTACTAATGATGCAAAATTTGATATTCCTATATCTGATGTATATATTATTCTTTTATCAGGTAGTTCTAGTTTAATCATATACGATGGGATTGAGTGTGACTTATTATCTTCAAAAGACATATTCAATTCATCATATTTATATTTTTTATCATTACTTATTTCATGATAGTCTGCATATACTTCTTTACTAGATCTAATAATGTCATTAAAATTATTCATATTATTATCAGGAAGATAGATATTGACCTTATTATTTAGTAATCCCAAATTATGATAACAATATGATCCATATTGAATTGCTGCTAAATCTGCAAAATGATCAAGATGAAAATGAGTTATGAATACATTAAGATTTTCTAAGTCCTTATTAAAATCTAATAGCCTTGTTGTACCATTTCCACAATCTAGAAGAAACTTATAATCTTTATATTTTAATAAATAACCTGGATTATTTCTTTCTCCTTTTGGATATGGTGATATTGTACCAAGTGGAATTATTTCAATATTATCGCTCATTTTTATTCCTCCTTTTTACTAACATTTTTTCTTCTACATATGGATCCACATATCTAGAGATATCTTTATCAAGACTATATACTTCTTTTACAATACTTGATGATACGAATTGATACTCTTTATCGGCAAATAGGCAGACAGTATTTACTTCATTATTAGATATTTCTTTATTTATTTGCTGTAATTGAACTTCATAGTCATAATCACTTAAACTTCTTAAACCTCTAATAATTGCCTTGCATTCATTTAACACTGCAATATCTACTGCTGCTCCATTACCTGTAATAACCTTTACATTTTCTACTCTTTCATATAATTTTTCTATCATATCTACTCTCTCTTCTAATGAAAACATACTAGTTTTTTTAGATGAGTTTTGAAGAACAGCAACTACAACTTCATCAAATAAATTACTTGCTTGTTCTATTATATTCATGTGTCCTTTTGTAATTGGATCAAAACTTCCTGGATAAAGTACTTTTGTCATGCTTTCTTCACCATCTTTCTTATTTGATTTACATTCTGATTTTTTATTATAAAATCAAAATCATCATAATTATATTTAACAGAGGCTTTTTCTCTTTCTGCAAATTTTTCTTCTATTATTCCATCTCTTGCAAGTACTCTTTCTTTTCTGATCTCATAAGGGATGTCTAATAGTATTCTATAATCGCACATTTTGAAAAACTTTGTCAATGGTAGGAGTTGCCAATCTAGAATAATTACTTTATTTCTATTATTATTTATTATCTCATCTATTCTTTTTTCCATATAACTCCATGTTACTTCTTCTAGTTTCTTCATCTCTTCTTTAGAATTAAAAACTATTTCAGATAATCTATTTCTATCCACTTTATTGTCTCTTATTATTCCTATTCCAAACTTATCTATCATATTTTTTATTACTTGACTGTTGTTATATGATTCATGACCAATTTTATCTATATCTATAATTACAGTATTATCAAAGTAATCCTTTATTATATTTGAGATAGTTGATTTACCACTTCCTGATTTTCCACATATACCTATCAACATATTTGCACCTCCTTTTATGTGTATTATAGTTCTAATACAAATATAGTTAAAATACATATTTTGAATGTAAGATATAACTAAAAGTTATTTCTATAAAATAAAAAAAAGCAACAATTTATTTCTTTGTTACTTTTTTTTCTTCTTTGTAATTATTTATGGCATTTTCAAATACTCTTGCAAGATGTTCTACTTCTGGACAATCATTTTCATCTAAACAGGCTAAAACAAACTTATCTCTAACACTATATTTTGATACTCTTCCATCACTATATTTTCTGTTTAATTCTCTAGTAAATGATTCTATATCAAATGGAAAGCCATGTTCTTTAGCATATAAGTATGCAAATGAAAGAAACGTTCTTGTATTTCCATCTCTAAATGGGTGTACTCTCCATAATAGTGCTAATTCTCTTGCAAAGATAATTGATATTCTTTCTACAGGCATATTTTGCCATGCATAGCTATTTAAATGACGTAGTTTATCTTTTAAATCTTTTGATATTTTAGATGGTGGTGAATATGGAATTGAATATGCTGGTAAAACAAGTTCTTCTTTAATTAGTGGTACCGTTCTATATTCTCCCGCCCAATCAAATATATCTCCAAAAATATGTTTATGTATGTCTTTTATTAAACTCTCATCAAAGTATTCAACATTAACAGAATCAACATTAATCAACTTTGCAAAACCAATATCTGCTTCTGCCTGATTCAATTTTTCATATGAAGTTATACCTAGTTTATTCTTTAACACTCCATTGTCATATGTATATGGATCTTTCATTTATTTATCTCCTCCTTTATACATATCAACAATTCTTTTTTGCACTTCTTCTAATTCCATATTTCCTTCAATATATTGATTAACAATATCCATAGCCTCTTTTGATGGAGCTGGTGCATCACTCATTGATATTCCTAATGCCTTATATACTATTTTTAATCTTTCCTCTTTTGTTGTTTCACTTATTAAATACTTCATAAGCTACCTCCTTAAAGATATTATATCAAAAAATGATACTACTATCTATTTTGTATCATTTTGTTTTCTAATCTTTAGTAATTGTTTTTCTCTTTGTTTCATTATTTTTTGATCCAATAAATCATAATCAACTGCATCTTCTTCTTTTTCTTTGCTTATACCAATATCTGCTTCTTCTATCCAATCATTTATGCTTTGGTTATTAGATATTCTTGTACTAAAAGGCACAGTATTTGTATTTAAATTTTGTAATCTTACTGAATACTTATTTAATTTAGTGAATACTTATTTAATTTAGCTTTTGTTGCTTCTTGATGTAATAAAACTAAAAACATTTGAAGATTTCTTGCATAACTTAAATGATTATCTTCTAGAAATGATCCATATAATTCAATTAATGAATAAAGATTTTCTTCCTTTGTCATTGAGTTGACTTTTATCCATTCAAGATTATCTTCTAAAAACAATTTTAAATAACATTTTTCTTTTTTACTTAAATTCATCATAAAAAATCCCCCTTTTTTTACAACTTCCATATTATAGCATATTTTTGCTAAAATGTAAATCAAGATCATTATTTTGTTGACAATTTATAACTATTTAAATATAATGTTTATAATTTAATTGAAAAGGCAATGAAGGTAAATAGTATGTATAACTAGTGTTATAGAGAGAAGATGGTTGGTGGAAATCTTTACATGAATGATACTGAAGCAGTACCAAAGCTATGAGAAGAAAGAGAATATTCTTTAGTAAAACTCATCGGTATTCCACCGTTACAAGGAAAACAGTATGTTGGTACTGGATGAGTGCAAGATTATTCTTGAATATAGGTGGTAACACGGATTATATATTCGCCCTAGACTATTTTTATAGTTTAGGGCTTTTTATTTTCATTGAAAATATTGGAGGGATAATTATGAGAAGTATAAAAAAATCAATTAGATTAAAAAATGTAAATTATGAAATTAGAGGTAATATTATTAATAATGTTAAATCTCTAGAAGAAAAAGGAATTGATGTATTAAAACTAAATATTGGTAATCCTGCTAGTTTTAATTTTTCGGCGTCTCATAATATTTTATCTAGTATGAAAAATAATATTTCTAACTGCCAAGGTTATTCTGATTCAAATGGTCTTATATCTGCTAGAATGGCTATAATTAACTATTATAAAAAGAAGGGTATTAATAATATTTCGACTGAAGATATTTATATAGGTAATGGTGTTAGTGAACTAATTCTTATTTCAATGCAAGCTCTACTTAATAATGGTGATGAAATACTTGTTCCTATGCCCGATTATCCTTTATGGACTGCTGCAATAAATCTAAATGGTGGAAAAGCTGTTCACTATAAGTGTTTAGAGGATAATAATTGGTATCCCGATATAAATGATATAAAAAGCAAAATAACTAAAAAGACAAAGGGAATTATTATTATTAATCCTAATAACCCTACTGGTTCTTTATACACTAAAGATATTCTTTTAGATATTATTAAAGTAGCAAAGGAATATAAATTAATTGTTTTTTCTGATGAGATCTATGATAGATTATTGTATGATGATTTGGTACACACATCTATTGCATCACTTTCTGATGATATTCCAATAATTACATTTAGTGGTCTTTCTAAATCACATATGCTTGCTGGATTTAGAATTGGATGGATGGTGATTACAGGAAATAAAAAAATGATAAAGGATTATATTTCTGGTATAAATACTCTTTCATCAATGAGATTATGTTCTAATGTACCTGGACAAAGTATAATTGTGGATGCAATTAATGATGTATCTGAAACTAAGAAATTATTAGAAAAAGGTGGGAGACTATATCAGCAAAGAGAATACATTTATAATAGACTTAATTCTATTGATGGTATTAGTGTTACTAAACCGGATGCTGCTTTTTATATTTTTCCTAGGATAGATTTGAACAAGTTCAATATTAGAAATGATTCTGAATTTATTATAGAATTGCTAGAGAAAAAATATATTTTATTAGTACAGGGATCTGGATTTAATATTGATGATCAAAGTCACTTTAGAATAGTCTTTTTAGCTGACTATAATAGTTTAAAGAAGGCAATGGATTCTTTAGAAGATTTTTTAAATGAAAAAAGAATTATAAATTAAATACATATTTTTAAAAAAGTATGCTATAATAAAGTATCTTTTATTTTAGAAAATGTTCAACAATGTTTTCATGATCTTTTTGAAGAAGGTTTTAAAAAGTGTGGTTATAATAATTATAATGATGCAATTCATTCTATTTCACACTATTTAATGACAAATTCAAAAAGTAAAATGTATGATCATGTGTTTGAAAAATATCCTGGTGTTACTAGAAAACTAGTAAATCAAATGATTGTTGCCAAGTTTTTGGAATTTAATTATTATAGAGCAAAAAAGGATATTGTTATAGATATAAATAGAGTTGTATTACTTAAAAATTTTATTGAATCTGTTATTTTAGCAGCTGAATTAAGAGTTAGAGGTTCAATGGTGGGACTAAATGTTAAGGATTCTATTCATCTTATCAATGATGCATACTTATATTTATCTCACTTATCTGATACATATTCAATTAACGCTATGAAAGATGGTAAAGAAGATGCTTTTGATGAGCTTGTATCAGCTATTTACCCTTTTTCAAGAATTGATCATGCATTAAAATCAGAGGAAAATTTATCTAGAAAAGAAATATTATTAGGTAACTTGGTTGAAAAAATAATTGATGAAGTTGAAAGAGTTCAATTTAATAATGATATAACACCTACTTTTAATTATATGTATAGATAGAATAATAAAATGATTATTAATAATAATAATTCAGATGATTCTAACAACATATGTACCGGTATAATTAATAGTTTCAGTGATATACCTTTAAATAATGATGATGTTATTTCAATGGTGGAAATGGCCTTATCTATTCTATTCTTTAAGAAAGATATGGATATCGAATTATCATCAGAGGAAAAAGAAATTTTAAATAGTATTAATTTAATTAAAGATAATAAAGAAAAATTAATTACTTACTATAATGCTAATAGAGATAAAATAATAAAAATATTTATAAATAATTTCTTTGATGTACAAAAGGAAGATATTTTTAAATATGAATTTGGTTTCAAGAAAAAAAAGATTGATTAATCAATCTTTTTTATTAGTTTTGTAATAAACTTTGCTGATGCTTCAGAGCTTTTTTCTAAGAATTCATCAAATGTTATATTATTGTTTGCTTCTTTATTTGGTGAATCTGAAATTGATCTTATTACTAAAAAAGGGATGTTTGATAGATAACATATTTGAGCAATTGATGCTCCTTCCATTTCGACACACAAGGCATCAAATTTCTTATTAATTTTTTGACCCATTAATTCTTCTGTTACAAATATGTCTCCTGATGCAATTACACCAACATGTGTTTTTGAATCTGTCTTTATTTCCTTAGCTAATCTGACCAGATACTCATCACATTCAACATATTGACCAACATTTGGAATATATCCTCTTTCATAATTAAATGGTCTTAAATCAAAATCGTGTTGAATTAATTTATTACCAATAACTACATCACATATATTTACTTTTTTACTTACTCCACCGGCAACACCAACATTAATTATATAATCAACTTCTATATTGTCAATTAAAATTTGACTACATCTTGCAGCATTTACTTTTCCGATACCACATTCTACTAAAACACATTCTTTTCCTTCACATTCACATTCATAAAAAAGAAGATCAAATAATTTATATTCATTTTTCTTGTTCATATACTTTAGTGCTGCTTCTAATTCTTCTTTCATGGCAAAAATTAAACCTATTTTATTCATAATATCACTTCCTATTTACCATTAGTTTAATATTATTTTATTAATAAGGCAATCTTTAATTAGATAAAATCCACTTAGTTATTAGTTTTTTTATTTTAAAATATTCTTCTTTTTCATATTGCATATTAGCAATACAATATCTTTTAGATGAAATATGTGAGCAAAACATACATTCATATAAATTAGAACAGTCTTGAATAAAGAATGAATTTACTATTTTTGTTGAACAGATTACATTATAGCTATTACTGCAATTATTTGAGTCATCTACTCTAATACAATAATTACATGTTGCAGATCTTTGGGATGCTATTAGAAATTCACTTTCTCCACATGAATCACAGTAAATTAAATTTTTAGAGTCACTACAATCTGTACATCTATATATATTTTCGCATCTATAAATCGTATCACTTTTAGATACATTAATAGAATCATATACTCTTTCAGTTGTTGTTAGATTTATTGATTTCCAAATATCTAATAATTCTTTAAAACTATTTATTTCTTTTTTCGGAAGCATCCAACCCTCTTTTATATCTTTTGTTTCCATGTTTTTATTAGTTATAAATCTACCACTATTTATAGAGTCAGCCCAAGTAACTTCATTTGTTGTAGAATCATTTACTTGTTTGGGTAGTTTTATATCAAAGGCATATTTTTCAAGTAACTCATCTAGATTATTATTGTTTTCTTCATTAAATATATTTTTAAATATCTTATTAACTATTTCTTTGGCATATTCATCTTTCATTAATTAATCACCTTTCTACTTGATGAATTCATTTTTAGAATTTCTCTCATACTTATATTTTCATTTATTTTAAAATCTATTTCACTATTTGTTTTTCTAACAATTCTTTTTTGTTTTATTTGCTTTAATTTTTTTAACCTCGGTTTAGAATTAAAGTTGTTTGTTTTTGCTTTAAAGGCAGGTAACAAAATGTTATTTGCTTCTATTCTTACTATACATTCTCTATTATTTTGTTCCGTAAGTAACTTTATTTTTCTTTCTCTTGTATCATCTAGTGGAACTTTAATATCAAGATTATCTGCAACTAGGTTTGCATCTATTTTTGATATTCTAAAAATATAATAATTAATTACATTTGCAAAAATAGAGTTTTGTAAGTCTTTAGATATTTGATTAAAATATTGTCCTGCGATTACTAGTGATAAATTATATTTTCTAGCTTCTGATAGAATTCTAGATAAAATAGGATTTTCTATAACTGATACTTCGTCAATGATAAAAATAATATGTTCATTTATTTTCTTTTTTTGAGCAAGTAATAATAACTGTTGCATTATTAAACCAGATATTGTTTTAGTAACCCTATCACCTAGTTGTGTTCTATCTAAGGAAAATAATGTTAAATAATTTTTTTCTACTATACTACTAGTATCATCTATATTATTATTTGAATTAAAAATAGGAATTATCGACATTTCATCTATAAAACTAATTATTGGACTAATTGCTTCAGAGTATGATTTTGTTTTTAATTCATTAAAATCAGTAGTAAAGAAATCTATTATTGTATTAGATATTTCCTCTTTTACTTGATTAATTAGTGAATTTCTATATTCTAAATCTAGAATTAGATTTTTTATATTTTTAAAATTTAAGGAATTGATGGATAACAATAAATATAGAGAATGTCTAAGTACTCTTTCAACTTTAGAATTATACTGATCAGATAGCAATGACTTAAACATATCAAGTAATAATTCTGTAGATGAGATTACATCTTCAGTGTCATTCATAAATAAATTAATACTATCATCTTCAGTTGTAAAATCAACAACTTGTCCTATTCCTCCAATATCATATTCAAGAGATGCATGTGGATCAATCACAACAACTTTATATTTGTTTTTTAGATTATTTATTCTGTTTATATTATCTATTAGTAATGATATAAACTTTGATTTCCCACATCCTGATGAGCCTAATATAAGTGAATGTTTGTCAAAACTATAATTATTTTGATTCAAGTAAAAGTTTCCTTGCAAATACGGAAATACATCTATATTGAGAATAGAATTATTTAAATCAGTATTTAATAAATTCACTATTTTATTTATTTCTAAATACTTAGGTGTCCCTTTGTAAAAAAAATTTTTGTTAATAGAAAAATCAATAGATAATATTTTTTCTGGATACTTATTAAATGACATATATTTTTTTGTTTTATTATTATGTAAATATATATTTATATTTGATGTTATTCTATTATTAAATATCTTTGTAAAATTTATTTCAATATATTTTACTTTTCCTTTGTTCTTTATATCATAATAATTAATTATGTCCACTATATTCTTATTTATTATAGGAAGTAGTATAAGGTTTATTCTAGTTTTTTTTATCTTAATTTTGCTAATTGATTTTAAAACAATACTTTCTATATTATTTATTATTGATGGCAAACTACATCTTGTAATTATTAAAAATCTTAGCTGATTATTATTATTAATTATTATTAATTTCCAACTTTTAAATAATCCATTATAATTAGAAATTATATTTATTATATTTTTCCATTCTTTTTCTTCAATATATTTTTTATTTAGGAATAATTCATAATAATATTTCATTTTCTCACTCCTGGGGGTTAGTATAACAAAAACACAAAATAAAAAACTGACTTTTTATTAATCAATTTTGTCAGTTTAATAAATTGCTACTAAAAAATCTGTTATATCATCATGATAATACTCTAATTCTGGAATTTCTTTAAGATTATATTTAGATGATGGTAAAAATTCTCTATAAAATCTATGTGATATATCCTGGATATCTTCTGAGTTTTGAGAATTTATTCTAAACTTCAGCCATTTGCTTTTTGGAATAAAAATATGTTCAAATTCATCTATTTTTTCATCATATAAACAATAGTATTTTTGACTTTCTTCTCTATCAATATCATATGTAATCATTCCATAAATTATTGGACCATATTTTTCTAGATATTTATCTGATGTCTCTTTAAAAAATAATGGTGCAGTTTTCCCTATTTCACTATTATTTGTTAATATAGATACTCCATATAAATCCATCTCATCTAATTCGATTATTTCATATTCTAG
>CACXJP010000034.1 GCA_902768065.1 uncultured Erysipelotrichaceae bacterium | reverse complement strand
TCCTTCTGGAATCTTTAAACTAACAATAGCTGTTAGTCCTTCACGGACATCGCTTCCTTCAAAAGCTTTAGCATTTCCTTTAACAAATCCATTTGTTTTTGCATAATCATTAAATACTCGGGTTAGAGCTGTTTTAAATCCTACTTCGTGAGATCCTCCATCTATTGTTTTAACATTATTAACAAAACTTACGATTTTTTCATCATACGTATCAGTATACTGAAGGGATATTTCTACATCTATTTTATCTTTTTCTCCCTCAAAAGTTAAAACTTTATGTAGCGTGTTTTTTCCTTTGTTAAGGTCTTCTACATATTCTTCTATTCCTCTTTCATAATGAAACTTTGCATCTCTTTCATCTTCTTCATCGACTACTTCAATAGTAATACCTTTTAAAAGATATGCTGATTCTTGCATTCTTTCACATATTGTTGTATATGAGAATTTTGTAGTTGAAAATATCTCATCATCAGGCATAAATCTTACTGTTGTACCAGTTTTATTTGTCGTACCAATTTTCTTTAATGGAACTGCAACATGGCCACCATTTTCAAATCTTATATAGTGTTCTTCTTTGTCTCTTTTTATAGTTACTTCCATCCATTTAGATAAAGCATTTACAACGCTTGAACCAACACCATGCAAACCACCTGATACCTTATATCCATCAGATTCAAATTTTCCACCAGCATGTAATATTGTAAATATTACCTCTGGAGTTGATTTACCTGATTCGTGCTTTCCTGTTGGGACTCCACGTCCATGATCTTCTACGCTTACTGAACCATCACGATGAAGAATAATTTTAATATAATCTCCATAACCATTTATTGCTTCATCAACAGAATTGTCTACTATCTCCCATACAAGATGGTGTAATCCTCTTTTGTCAGTAGAACCAATATACATACCAGGTCTTTTTCTAACTGCTTCTAATCCTTCAAGTATTTTTATAGACTTCGCATCATAATTATTAGCCATACTCTTATCACTCCTATTAATCACTATATTTTATTATAACCAAAATATCTTTTTTTTACAAACATTCTTTACTTGATTTTACAGTAATTACAAGAAAAAAGAAGAATTTTTATTCTTCTATTTCTAAATTTGTATTCATCATAGCATTTATTTTTCTTGCTTTTTTTGAATCATAAGTTTGAGCGATTGATTCTTCTACCTCATCCATATTAAATTTCTGTTCTTCATCTTGACTGCTCTTTACTATTAAATTTGATTTTATACTATTTAAGAACGTTTCTTCTTCAATATATGCAGACATTTCTTCAATTGCTAAATTTAGATCTTTATTATTTATCTTGTTTTTTTCTATAGTTTTTTTAATATTATCTAGTTTAGTATTCATATTACCTATTGCTTTAAAATTAGTCGAAAATAATTTGTTTTTTTCTGTATTATATAATGTATATACTACTCTTTTTTCATTTCTACTTCTAACATTATTAAACACATGAAAGAATAATGAAAATCCAAAAGCTAAATATATTACTAAATTTCTATAATTATCTTGTAATAAGATATTTAATACTGGGATTTTATTAATTGAATCGTGAAAGAATCCAAATAGAAATAATGTTATTATAGGTAAAATATTTAATAGAGAATTTCCATTCTTAAAACACTGTATAATTGATAATAATAATGTCGATAAGGCAATTCCAACCAATAAAGTATTATCTGATTTATAGAACATTGAAAATATTCCTATTATAATAATACATATTCCAAATGATAAAACTATACTATTATTCATTAATTCTTCTCGTAATTCTTTTCTAAAGCCTTCTTTAGTACTTTTCATTATACTTCACCTCTATACGATTTTATATTGTAAACTTTTCTTAATTTTTTTGCAAGAAAAAATTAAGTAATAATACTTATTTTTTCTGATATACATATCCTGGTGTCCATTTACCAATTTCATCACTGAAGTAATTAGCAAGTGGGTAATACTCAAATTTTTTCTTAAAGTATTTTTTTTCTAATTCGCTAGCACCTGCTAGTGAAAATTTTGTACAAATTACTTTTCCATCTTTTTTTACTAAATTTGATAGGTTATCTACTAGTGTATCTGCATCCCATCTATAATCAAATACCCATTCAATTATATTAGATATAAAGACCATATCATACTGCTTTTTTGAATTTATTTTTTTTGTTAAATCATAATTATAAAATATCGGATCATTTGGTAATACTTTTTTTAGGTTTGATAAATCATAAATTTCATTTCCGGGATAACAGTAATCTCTGTAGAACAAATGAATATCAATTGACTTTTTAGTTCTATATATCAATGATATCCAATACTTATAAGCTTGTTCTTCTTGTTCTGATGATGGTTTTACAAAACATAACATTTGTTCTAGGTATTCATTTAAATTATTTACTTTACGATATTCTGGATAAAATGAATTATTATATTTAATTATCCATAGTCTAAGATAATAATAATATAGAGCTAATTTATTAATATCATATAACTCAATATTAGTTGCTCCATTTTCATAGAAATGAAATGCTTGATCACTACTACCTAAGACAGTTAATATATCTTTATCTTTTATATCTAGTAAAGGTATAATATAATCCATCGAATCATTGGCAGATGAATAAATTCTCCCATAATTCCATGGTGTTTCAATTTTTTCTAAGATATCTTCTGTATATTTTAAATCTCTTTCAACACTATCCATAATATCCCTCGTTTGCAATGCCATATAATAGCATATTTATGGATTAATGTCAAAATTATGATTCTTTATATATCTCTTTTAAATCAATATTATAATATGTCTTTTTATCATCTTTTTTTACTGTTATATAATTAAAGTAAGCATTAGTATATGTTTTAGTATCAGCATCTATTGTTATCTCTTTATTTGTTATCAAATTATATATAGTTAACTTTTTTATTGTGTCATAAGATGTTTATATTTTATCTATATATTTTTTATTTCATCTCTAATTTTGTAAACATATTCACTATTTATCAAATAACATACCATCTTAAAACAGTAATCGTAATATTTTCTTAATTTATAATTAGTTAAATTACTATATTTCTTATCAATATCACCAACTACACCCATCTTAGTAATAATAGTCTTAATTGTGTTAAATATACTAGTATTAATATTCTTATACTTATTAATATCTATTAATAAGTAATTATATAACTTATTTAATATTAATCTTTTTGTTTTTATACCATTGTTCTTTACATTATTATAAGAAAGTATTAATTCTAAAATATCATCTGATAAAGTATCTAATAAATCAGTATATATAATATCTTTTTTGTATATTATTACTTTATCATCTATATCATAAGCTTGATAATTTAACTTATCTAATATAATTGGTATATTGTGAAATAAAATACTACTTGCTTTTGTTGAGAATACTACATTATCATTATAATATTTAATTGATTCTAATAATAATTGGTTGTTTAATAAAAATTCTATAAAATTAATAAAGCTATCTTCTGAGATTTTTTTAGAATTTATTTTTACTCCAATAAATTCTAGGTATTCAGATAAATCTAGAAATGTTTCTCTATATTTCCAATTATTGAATAAATATTCATTAGTAAATTCAAAATATGTATATTTTTTATTCTTAAAATTTATACATTTACTATTTAATACCTTATTTATCTTTATATATTCTTCTTTATAACTAGTTTTATTACTTAAATTAAATATAGATATTCTCATATAATCACCCTATAAATATATTAATAAAATGATATATAAAAATCAATCGAACAGTGATATATTATTTTTTTAGAATTATTAGTTATTATATATATTTTTTTTATATCTATATTTATTTATTATTTTTTGGCTTATTATTTCTCTTTACTAATGATTTTGGTCTATTTACAGCATCATCATATCCGTAGTCTCCGTAGTCATCACGATATGTATCACCATATGTATCATGATGTGAATCATCATACCTATCTCCATATCTATCTCCATATGATGTTGCTCCATCTACGTATGTAGAATGTCTGTTCCTTCTATCTGCTATAATATCCCCCTCTATATCACTTATTCTTCCATTCACATTAGTTGGTCTGTTAGTTGTTCCTTCATTATTCATGCTATCTCTATATCTATCGTGATATATTGAATTGTCTCCATAGTCTCCATACCTGTCATCATATCTGTCATGATAGTGTGAATCATTGTATGAGTCCCAGTGACTTGTAGCATCCTTTAATACTCCATTTTCTTTTTTCTTACCTTGGTTTTTCATAATTTTATCCTCCTCTACATTATAATAACCTTCAGCTATTTTTTTTCTTTCTTTATTATATTTTTTTTCGTATGAAATACATCTATTACCACTTAATATTATTGATAGATGCTTATCAAATGTTGCCTCATCATTTAAATAATTTGTTAACATCTCATGTATTTTAATTAATCTATTATATAATTCATCATCTATTTCCGATATCTTTATCCCTAGACTTTCTAGATCTTTTTTTGTTAGCGGAATTTGATGAGAATTTACTTTATTTAACATATAATCTATTATTCTTTCTGCTTTATCTTTGTTATATGTATTATAACACAAATCTTTAAAATATAGGATTGTACTATAATAATTTGCAAAAGTTAAAGCATCAAGTTTTTCTACATATTCTTTTGATTCATTAATATTAGTTAGATAGTTTCTTATAATACTAGTTGAAATACTCATACTATTTTCATTTAATGTTTCCATCTGAGGTTCTGTAGGTGTAATAATTGCGGTTTTGCTTAGTATTATCTCATCACCTGATAAAGCTAAAAAAGTTCCTGTACTACTGCACCTATCTATGACTATAAAATTTACTTTTTTAAAACATTCTCTTAATAGTTTTGAAATTTTATGACCTGTTGCTAAATTACCTCCATTTGTATTAATTATGATATTTACAGTATCATATTTTTTTTCTAAATCTTTTATAATACTATATAAAATATTTATTTGACTTGGCTCTATAATGGCATCTTCTTCTCTTAAATTTGTGTAGAAGAAAATGTAATTTTCTTTTCTTTCTTGTTCTATATTTTTTAACATGTTGCCTTTCCCCTTATATACCTTAATATTTTCTCATTTGTTTCACATTGAGGTGTTCGATGTTTGATATCACCATAAATATCATATGATTCAGCAGGACAACCACCATTGCATTTTGATAGTCTATCACATTCCTTGCAACTTTCTTTTATGGAGGCATTTCTTATTTCTAACAATTTATCTATTTTTCTTTGTACTTCTTCCATTGAAATATCTTTTAGATTACCATAGTAGAATTCATCTATTCCATACAATCTATTACAGGCGTATAAATTACTATATACATCTAATGAGATAAAATCATTAAAGCAGCTATTTGAATTATTACATGTTCTGTCCTTATACTCATTTTCCAGTACTTGCCTTAACATTATATATAGTTCTGTAATCTGTCTTGTTTTTACCTTTTGATCTTTATCATTAAACCATATATCAAATAAATTATTAAAAAAAGTTGTATATTCATCTGGGGTCATTACCTGTTTAGCGGTCGACTCATCACTTGCAAACACTGGTCTAATGTTACAGGATATATTATTATCTGATATAAAGTTATATAATTTTTGTTCGCATCCTTGATGAGATTTATTTATGGACATTATTATTCCAAATTTTATAGCTTGATCTTGAAGAAATTTTATTCTATTAAAAACCCTTGAGAATGAGTTTTTACCATTTGGATATATTCTTGAACTGTTTTGTATCTCATCACAACCATCTAAACTTAATCCTACACCAAAATTATATTTTTTAAATAAATCAATTACACCTTCATCAATTAACGTTCCATTAGTCTGAATACTAACTCCTAAATTTCTATTTTTTGTTAGTTCTTCTAAAAATCCATCTAGTACTTTACTATCTATAATAAGAGGTTCTCCTCCATGAAAAATTATTTTTGGATTATCTTCTCCTTCATATAGTTTATCAAATGACTCAAGAAGACTTTCTTCTTCTCTTTTAAATAATTCCGTTGCACTTTTTCGAATGCTTTCTATCCCACACCTATGATTATTTTTATCATAACAATATGTGCATCTTAAATTACATTTATTTGTTGGTCTAAATATTACCGTTCTCATAAATATACCTCTTTACTTTCTTTATACCTGATACTATTTTTTCTTCATCATCTAAAAATTCATCTATATAATAAGGATATTTTATTATAGTATTATTATCATCTCTTGGTTTTAATTCTTTTATTGCTTCTATAAAATCTCTATCAAAATAATCCTTTAGTTTTTCTATATATTTTCTATAGTCACTATATGATAACTTTTCTATTGATTTTCTAACTAAGTAATCCAAAAAAAACATTATAAGACATTCTCTATCAAGATTGGCATATTTTAATAATTCATCTTCATAATCATAATCTTTATTTTCTAAATTATGTAGATTATATGTTTTTCTTGATAAATGGTTAGATCCTTGATTATTTATATTTGTATCATCTAAGTCAATATAGATAGGATAATTATCTCCTTTTCTAATTATAATATTATGATGATGAAGATCAGTATATATTATATTTAATTCATTTAATCTTCTTAAATTTTTACTTAATATTTTTAAAATTCTTATAAATTCTTCTGGGGATATATTACTTCTTATATAGTCATAGAAATCCATTCCTTCTATATATCTCATTTTCATCCCATAATTATTTTCATATTTTAATTTACTTAGAGGTGGAATTGAATATTCTTTTAGTGAATCATAGTGTTCTATTAAATAATCTAGATATTCTCTTCGATGAGGTTCTTTTTTTAAATATAATTTGTATAATAAATCTTTGTCTTTATATATTAATGAGGTTTCTCCATCAAAGAATAAATTTTCTTTTCTTAATACTCTACTTGATGGAGTTAAGATTTCATAACTCAAAATTTAAAACCCCTTTTTTTATATTGCATCACATGTTCTTTATCTATATTTTCTAATAAACCACTAAAACATCCTAATCTGTTATATAATCTATAATTACGAGGATTCATGCTTATATATTCTTCGGGAGGTATTTCGTTTATATAACTATCTAAACACATATCCAAATATTCATAACCATCCGTTCTGTTTGATATTTTTATACTTTCTGGTTCATAAGAAAGTTTACTAAGTAATTCATTTAATTCATATGGATAAAAGCTTTGCATTGCATATAGTTCTTCTGCACTCATATTCTTTAAATTATGTTCAAAAGTTCTACTGCAATTTCGTGTACCTTTACCACAACCCATACAATTATAGGAACACCCATTATTAACTAATAGTTTTACTTCAAACCCATTATCGTGAATTGCTTCTAAGTAATGAGGAATTCTTAGAAAGTATTTACCAACTACTATGGTTGAGAATGATCTTGATATATTTTCTAATTTCTTCATTTTAAAATCATTATTATAACTATATATCAATTCTTGATTTGGAAACTCTTTAGATATTATTTCAGCATGTTCATTTAGACAAGTTATTTGATCTAGATCATATGATTTTAGAGTTGGAAATGATTCTATAACTTTTTGTTCTGGTAAATTAGGAGTGTTAAGTACACAATCTAGTTTTATGTTGTATTTTCTTGCTAGTTCTAATATTTTATTGAATTTTTTTACTATATCTGGATTTTCAAATTGTTCTGATATTAAGTTTCTACTATGATATATGTCTCCAAGTGGTGGTGAAAAGTAAATGCTTTTTATATATCCATGATATTTTTCAAATATTTTTTCATATTCTTCCAGTGACATTTCAAGTGATAATCCTATTGATATTTTATTTTTTAATAATTCTCTATTCTTCATTTTAACCTCTTTTTAGAACACAATATTATTCCCTACTTTTTGCGCACTATACTAGCAAAAAGATTCTTCATTGTCAATTATAAAATTTTCTTATATCCTATATAATTAAAAAATAGCGATTATTATATAAAATCACTATTCTTTATTATTTATTATATTTCCTAGATTTAGATCTTTTGCAATTGTATCTCCATCTAATTTAGATTCATTTGAACCACTCATTCTTGAGTTTGATAAATTCTTTCTATGTTCTACTAAGTTATCTGCTTTTTTCATGTTTAGGACTTGCTTTTTAGTTTCTTCTTCATATACATGTCTTGCATCACTATTTCTATATCTTAAATACATTGCTCCATAGAAGATAAATCCAGCTAACATTAATAGTAAGAAATATCCATTACTATCATCATCGCTACTTGTTGGAACAAAAATAAATAATAGTATTCCAATAATTGAACATATTATTTCTATTATAGTTGAAATTCCAATTAATAATGGAAAATTAATTGGAACACTACCCATTGTTTCCCCAGTTCTTGCATTTACTGCGACATAATGTAGCGTTTTCTTTTCTCCCTTAACTTCTTGATAGCTATATAACCATACTGGAAGATATGCTGCTAACCATTGAGTTCCTATAACCTTTAAATCTTGGAAATCCCATCTGATTCCTCGGTCATAGAATTTTGATTCATTGTTTGCCGCAAACTTTGCAATGTCTTTTAATTGATTATTTACATGGGGTTCAATATCATCAATATTTACATCTCTTCTTTCAGATGTATATCCTACTAAATAGTTTGATTGATATTGAATACAGTTTTCTGTATCAAATGGCATAATACTATTAATAATATTGTTAGTTTGAGTTGATGATGTTTTATCTAATCTTGTTGAGTTTGATTCTACTGATAGATCTTCTACATAGATATCAAATTCTCTTTGTACATTATATAAATCAGCATCATAATAAGTTTTATCACTATCACCAACACTTACTCTATACTTTCTTACAAGGTGTTCTCCTTGACCTTTATAATTCGCATGACAATTAGCATCTACTAATAAGTATGGAAAATATACCCCCATGATATTTTCAGTTGTAAATTCTTTTTTAAATGTTGGATTAGCAAAGAATCCTCTTTTCTTAACAAAGGAATTTATTTTTTCTTGGGCCTCTTCTTTCTTTTCTTTAAATGGTAAGATTACATCGGGAATAGCTCCATTTTCTATTTGTGAGTTAATTGATAAAATACTTCTACACCAGTGACATCTTGCATGAGGAGCGTTGGCTGTATCAATTACTACTTCAGCTCCACATCCTCCACATCTAAGTGTTACTACATCTTTAGCGTCTGCTTTTATATTAGATGTTCCTGATCCTCTTACTCTTCCTTTTAATTTTGATAAATCCTTTACAGTATTTTCTACTGCTTTTCCATCAAATTCACATGCGCAATAAACACATTTTAGTTTTCCTGTTTTCGGATTTGGTTCAATCTGGCTCGAACCACAATTTGGACATACATATTGTCCATCTTTTATCTTTGAACCAACTTCAATTATTTTATCTTCTGGTGGTTGTTGTGCTGGTACTTGTGGCATTTGTGCTTGAGCGTTTGCGGTAGCTACTTGTTGTTGTGTTTGAGTTTGTTGTCCTTGATTTATCTCAGTATTATTATCCATATTTTCCTCCTACATTATATTTTGATTATATCAAATTATCCAAATAAAAAAAAGAAGCATTTGCTTCTTAAATTTATATTTTTTTACGTTTAATTAATGGTCTTGGTCCATAGATATTTTCTTTTAATTGATCTGCTGCTTCTTTTTCATTAAATGATAAAACAAAAGCTCTATTCTTAGGACTCATCTTCATTATGGCATTTGCTACTACTGGACTATCATCTGATACAGGTGTTCCAATAATTAATTCCATATATGATTCAAATGGAACTAAATATCCATAATGTAATACATTTGCTCTTTTTGCATATTCTTTTAGTTCGGCAGATATTCCTCTTAATCCCTTAGGGCATTTATCTGATAAAGCACTATGATATAAAGTAGATGAAGGTGATGCAACTGTACTATATGATGCTTTTTTCTTATATTCTTTTATTTCTTTATCTGTTTTATAATCATAATATTTCTTATTACCGCGGTCATCAGTAACACTATATACTAATTTCTTTTTAGATGTTACTACTACGTAGTGATCTATTTGTCCAGGAAAATAACGATTGGCATATGGCGTAATCATTTTTTCTAAATCATATGTCATTGATGCTACATATAAAGCATCTTCATCTGTCATTCTTGTAATTCCTTTTCCCATTCTTGTTTCCCCCTAAATAATGTCGTTTATTGTAACATAATTATACTTATTTGTCAAAAATATGTTCTACTTTACAATTGATTCATTTAAATAACAATTTGTGAATGTTATCATTATTATATGAGGCTAGATTTGGAACATTAATGGTAATTATTTCACTTAGAGATAATAAAGTTAAAATACAATAAGAAAACACCAAATGGTGTTTTCTTATTCTTCAATAAAGTCCTTTAATTTTCTTGTGTTTCTTGGATGCCTCATCTTTAATAAAGCTTTTTGTTCTTGTTTTGCAATTGTTTGTTTAGAGCATCCAAATAATTCAGCTATTTCTGCTTGAGTTTTTTTATACTTATCATCTAAGCCGTATCTCATTAATATTATTTTTTGTTCTTTTGAAGTAAGCGATTGAAGTGCTTCTCTTACTATATCATTCTTTATAGAAGATACTACATTATCAAGTAATTCGTCATCATCTGTTGCTAAGATATCTTCTAAAGTCATTTCATCTCCATCTTTACTAGTTCCTATAGGTTCACTTAAACTCATCACATGACTATGCTTATTATATCTTCTTAATTCTCTTAGCATTCCATTTTCAATTGATACTCCAATATACCCGCTAAATCCATGTATATCTCTATTTATATAATCAAACATATTAATTGCATTAATTAAGCTCAAATTACCTGCAGAAACTAACTCTTCAAAAGATAGGCCTTTTCCTAAATACTTCTTTGCAAAGTATCCTACTAAACCACTATTACCTACAACTAACTTTTCAAAGGCTTTTTTATCTCCTTCTTCTCTCCAACTAATTAATAATTTCTTTGTTTCATCTAATGATAGTGTTTTTGCCATTGTTATCTTCCTTTTCTATTTTTTCTTTTTCTTTTGATATCCTAATTCATAGATTTTTGCTGATACTGCTTTTTCTGTTCTTCCTAATATTTCCGCTATTTCTTTGTATGTTAATTTTTGATAATTTTCTTGTAAAAATTTTAGTTCATTACCCTTCCAATATTTAGGCATTCGATAACTATATCCAAGATTTCTTAAAGCATTAGCTACAGATGCTTCACTCCTATTCATTATAACACCAATTTCTTCATATGTCTTACCTATCTTAAATAATGACTCCATAGTATTTATTTCTTCCTCTGTCCATCTTCGATACCAAAGAGGATTATCTTCTTTATCTTTTTTTCTCTTTTCTTTTAACCAATTAGGTTCTAATCCTAAAATGTTCTTTTCTAAATTTCTAGAATCCCATTCATTTTGATGATTTTTAAGAAACTCCAATAAATCATTTAAAGTTACATAATAGTATGATGCATTGCTTGTTAATTTTTTGTTATTTAATTTCAAACCTAATTTAGTCCACGTATTTATAATTCTATCTCTTGTAACATCTAATATTTCTGTCATATCTGAAATAGTTATTATTTCAGAATTATTACCTATCATCGATCCAAGATTCATTCTAATAGCTTTTACCTTAAGAGAAAATATAGTTCTATTCAATTTTTTTGCAATATATTCTATTTGTTTATTTCCCCATAAATCAGATAATGTTTCTTCTTCCTCTTTTGTCCATTCTCTTCTATTTTGAATAAGAGTTATACCTAATCTTTTAGCTTTTAGATAGATTGCATTTTCTGATTTATTCATTATCTTTGCAATCTTTTTATAATGAAATTTACTAGATAGTACTCTTAAAGTATTTAACTCTTCTTCTGTCCATATGTTTGCTTTAGGTAGTTCTAGTCCATTTCTTTCTGCAACTTTTGCTATAGCATACCATGTACAACCAAAGCGTTTTTTCATACTATAAGGAGCTTCTTTACCCCAATTATCAATAATATATTTTATTTGTTCTTCCGTAAATTGAAATCCTCTTGACATTATTCTTCCTCTTTTTTCTTAACTAATTGTTTTGACTCTTCTTCTTTCTTTAAACTTAAGAAATACTTTTTAGAATTAATTAATTGTTGTTTGTTTAAATTATCTAATTCTAATTTATCTAGAGGTAATAGTTTATCTCTTTTTCTTTTTTCTTGCAACCAAGCAGGTTCTTTTCCTAAAATATTTTTTTCTAATACTCTACTATCCCAGATATTTTGATTCTTTTCTAAAAACTCAAATAAATCACTTATAGTTACATATTTATATGATTTATTATTAGATATTTTTCTAGTATTAACTTTTAGGCCTAATACTACCCAAGATGTAAGTATTGTTATTGTACCAACAAGGAATAAGTTTGATATTTCTGGAATGGTTAATCCATCATAATTATTTTCTATTTGTGAACCTAAGCCTAAGACAAATGCTCTATTAACTATGGATATTTCAGTTCTGTTTAGTACTCTAGCAATATATTCAATAGGTTTATCTCCCCATAAATCTGATAATAATTCTTCCTCTTCTGTTGTCCATTTTCTATTCATTTGATCTATTTCAATACCTATTTTCTTTGCTCTAACTACAATAGATTCTTCACTTCTATCTAATAATTCAGCAACTTCAAAAGTTGTATAGTCATTTAATAATTCCGTTAATAATTCATCTTCTTTTTTTGTCCAATTCTTTTTGTTTTTTTCTACTACTTTTATTTTTAAATGATACATTTTGTTTACAATTGATTCTGTTGTTCTGTTCATTATAATTGATATTTCATCTGGAGTATAATCTTTTGCTAATTCTCTTAATTTTTGTTCTTCTTCTATAGTCCAAAACTTATCACTTGTCTTTGCAGATATTTTCATATATGTTAATTTTGATGATACAGAAGCTGTTGTTCTATTTAATTTGTATGCAATTTCTTTTACAGAGTATTCTTTTGCATAATCAACTAATAATTGTTCCTCTTCTTCAGTCCAACTACTTCTTTTTTTGCTTTTTAATTTTAAATTTAATTCTTTTGCTTTAGCCTTTATTACACTCTCATTTCTATCCATTAATCGAGATATTTCTTGTAATTCATATTCGCTATGTAATTCAATTAATCTTTTTGTATCTTCTTCTGTCCAGGAATGTTCTTTTTCTCTTTTCAGTTCTATCCCTAATTTCTTTGCTTTTCCAACTATTTGTCTTGATGTCTTATTTAAGATTGGTATAAGTTCTTGAATAGTTTTTTCAGAACTTAATTCAACTAATAATTTTTCTTCTTCATCAGTCCAAATTATATTTGGATTTTTAGGTTTCTTCTTTCTAAGATTAAGATTATCTATTCTTGCTCTTATGGTACTTGCTTTAATACCCATCTTTTGAGATATTTCTGTAATACTTAGGTTATTATTTAACAACTCTATTAGTTTCTGATCTAATTCATCATTCCATATTTTCTTACTATCAATTAATTCAATATTATATCTTCTAGCAAGAGTTGATATTTGTCCTGGTGATGTTTTATATTTTTTTGCTAATTCATTTCTTGTTTTAGTTTTAGCATCTTTTCTTAATCTTTTTATTACTTCGGGAGTCCATTTTTTCTTTTGACCTTTGTTAGGTAAGTTTAATTCTTTTTTATATCTATTTACTACTCCTACACTTACTTTTAAATTTCTAGCTATTTCTGATGTAGTTAATAATTCCCAGTTATCTATAATATATTTTTTATCATCGTCACTTAACTTAGTATATTCGGATATTGTTTCTATACCTAGTTCAAATGCTTTAGCGGTGATGGCTCCTACTGATCTTCTTGGCAATACTTTTGTTAATTCAGTAAAATGACAACTTTTAGCATATTTTCTTAATATTTCTATTTCCTCATCTGTCCATGATTCAGGAACATACTCTATACCTAAATTCTTACATTTAGTTAGAATTCTTCTATAACTTAGGCCTATTTTTTTTGATATTTCCCCTATAGGAATCTTATTTATATTTTCTTTTAAATATTCAATCATCCAATCTTCCCAAGGGTCTTCTTCTGAATGAAGTTCAATACCTAGTTTTATTGCTTTCTTTTGAACTGATAGATAACTTCTGCCAAGTTTTTTTGCTATTTCATCTGTAAGATAGATATTAGAATATTCTCTTAAAAGTTGTTCTTCTTCTGGTGTCCAACGATTAGATTTATATTCTTCTAAATTCATAAGTTTTGCTTGAGCAATTATTTCTTCTGAGGTTGTATGAAAATATGTTGCTAGTTTATATAGAGCCACTTTATTCCATTTTTCTTTTAGTTCAATTAATTCAATTTCTGTCCATATGTGTTTTTCTTTCATTAGTTATTACCTCTTTTTTTCTTATATTGAATCCCTTTTTCTTCATTTGAATAATTATCTAAGATATATTTTTTTGTTTGAATTAATTGTTGTTTTGTTATTCTATCTATCCCATAATAACCTAGAGGCATTTCTTTATCTCTTTTTCTTTTTTCTATCATCCAATCTGGTTCTTTACCTAAGATATTTTTTTCTAAATATCTACTATCCCATATATTTTGATTTTTCTCTAGAAACGATAATAAATTTTCTATTGTTACATATCTATATTTTTTTGTTTTAGATATTTTTCTAGATGTATATTGTAATCCTAAAGAAACCCAATAAATACTGACTGTTTCATGACTTACATTAAATAATTTTACTATTTCAGAAATAGTTAGTCCATCATAATTATTTTCTATTTGAGAACCTAATTCTAATTGAAAGGCTTTATTCTTTACTGACGATACAGTTCTATTTAATTTTTCAGCAATCTTATCAACCGATATATTTCCCCATAAATCAGTAAGTTGTTCTTCTTCTTCACTTGTCCAATACCTTTTATCATTTGTTTGTATTTTTAGTCCTCTTCTACTTGTTTTAATTATGATTGAGGCTTCAGTACGATTTAGAATAGCTGCAATTTCTTTTGGAGTTTTCTTTTCTTCTACTAGTTTTTGTAACAATTCATATTCTTCTTTTGTCCAGTTTTTTCTATCTGTTTTGATTGTTATTCCTAAACTCTTCGCTTTAGATTTAATTGACCGTGTACTTCTTCCTAGTGATAAAACTAACTCACTTAGTTTTTTTGTTTTACTAAGTTCTATTAATTGTTCTGTCTCTTCTTCTGTCCAAGGTCTTTGTTCTTCTTTTTTGATTGTTAAACCAAGTTCTTTTGCTTTTTTTACAATAGTTTGTTCCTTTTTATTCATTATTTTGATAATTTCTAAAACTGTTTTTCCTGCTTCTACAAGTATTATTAATTGCCTTGAATTATCTTCTGTCCATACTGAATTAAGATAATCATCTGGAGACATAAGTTCTATTTTTAGTCTTTTTGCTTGAAGTCTAACTGCAGATGTGTTTCTATTCATTTTTTCAGCTATCTCTGTAAGAGTATATTCTTTGGCATACTTTCTTAATAAGTCATTATCTTTATCTGTCCAATGTACTTTTGAATCAATCAATTCTATTTTATTGTCATGCGCTATTGATGAAATTGCATCATTTGTAGTATGAAAATATCTAGCTAATGCTGTTATTGATTTTTT
>CACXJP010000033.1 GCA_902768065.1 uncultured Erysipelotrichaceae bacterium | reverse complement strand
GTAATAGATCATTGTGATATTTATGTATTTATTGCTGGAAGTTATACTCCGTTTTGTATAAGTTTGATAGGTGGTGCAACCGGTTGGACATTATTTGGAATTATTTGGGGATGTGCAATAATTGGAGTTTTACTTAACTCAATAAATTTAGAAAAATTTAAGATTATTTCGATTATATTGTATTTGATAATGGGATGGATGATTGTTATATCATTTAAGTCATTACACGCAGTATTACCTACAAATGGTTTAATGTTTCTTTTAAGTGGAGGAATTGTTTATACAATTGGTGCTGTTTTATATGGAATAGGTAAAAAGGTCAAATATATGCATTCGGTTTTCCATTTGTTTGTTTTAGGTGGTTGTATTCTACAATCATTTAGTATATTGCTTTATGCAATTTGATAAGATTAGTTTAATACTTAATCTTTTTTTTATGATATAATTGCTTGAAAGAGGTGTATGTTATGGAAAAAGTATTTGATAAATTAGTAAGAGATAATATACCAAGTATTATTGAGAATAATGGAGAAGTAGCTATTACGGAAATATTAAAAGATGAAGATTACATTAATGAATTATATAAAAAGCTATTAGAAGAGGCCAATGAAGTAATTGATTCAAAGAAACCTATAGATACTTTAGAAGAACTTGCTGATGTTTTTGAAGTTTTAAAAGCAATAGCGGAGTTTAATGGTAAAAGTATTGACGATATTATTGAAATTGCTGATGAAAAAAGAGCTAAACGTGGAGGCTTTGGAAAAAGGGTTTTTTTGAAAAAAACTTATAAAAAATAATAGTAGAGGAAGTGATATTATGAAGATATTTGATATAAAAAGTCCACAAGATATTTTAGATTTTATGGATGAAAATATTAAGTATGGATGGCTTGATATAAATGGTGAAGAACATATTGGAAATATGAAAAACTTTAGAAGAGTATATAGAACATCTACGTTAGAAGAAACCCTTGAACATGGTATGGGGTGCTGTATAGAGCAAGTTAATTTAATGAAATATTTATTGGATAGTATAAGTATTCCAAATAAAATGTTTTGTACTAGAATATATGAGGGGAAGGATTTTAATAATTTAGATGAAGAAGAACATATGCATTGTTTTATTCTATATTATATTGGTGATAAAGTCTTTCAGTTAGAACATTCTAATTGGGAGAGAGTGGGAATATATGAATTTGATTCTGAAGAAGAAGCAATAAAATCAATAAATGAGTATTATATTAAAATGGTTGATGGTAAGGCTAGACCGGTAACAGAATTTTATGAAGTAAAACCAAATTTGTCTTTTAAGGAGTTTAATCAATATATTAATAGTTTAGATGAAAAAGATAATATAGATAATCATAAAATAGTATTGTAATTGAGTAAAAAATAAATTTTGTTATGCTGATTTCTTTTAATAACTGTTAAAAGTAGAACAAATATTTGATTTTTTTTAAAATGTGGTATAATCATGTATATTTTTATTGAGGGGGATATAAATAAGATGAAAATAAATAAATTACATATAAATAGAAAGGCATGTGCTTTAGTGTGTGCTGGTGTTATAGCTGTTGCTGGACTTACAGGTTGTAGTTCAGTTGATAAAGATACTAAGATATATTTCGATGATGTTGATGATGCAGAACCTAAAAACTATTACTCTATTGTTGAAGAGGGACATAGATATTTTGTTAATAAAACTGAATTATTAAATAAGCTTCCACATGATGAGCTTATATATCCGGTTGGATTAAGTGTTAATGAAAAAGGTGATACAGTAATACATGATTCTCATCACATTACTGATGATGATGTGGTTGTAGACTGTATTGTAACATATGATAGTAAAATGGATGATGGTTCTAAGTATGCAGTTTCTTTTGTAGATGCTGATGATGCCGAAAAGGTTGAGGGATTTAGAATAAAAAAAGATGGAGTAACATACGATGTTTCTCGAGAAGATGTAATTCAAGCAATATATGATAGCTCTATGATTCCGATATCAGGATTAAATGGAGATTATCATGTAGGCAGCAATATTGAATTTGAATCAAATACAACTGGTGGAAGAGATATTGTTAAAGTCAAATAATTATTAATAACAATAGTATAAAACTTAGTTTAGATGATAATAAATATAAAAATATATATGTATATAAAAAGAAGTAATGAATTTTATCTTCTTTTTTTGTGTAGAAAAAAAATTTGAAAAAATGATATAATAAACGAGAGGAGAATGATATATGGAAAATCTCTTTTTATATAAACCTAAATTGGAAGATTATTGGTATGAAAAAAAATTCAATCAGATCCCTTATCAATGGATTATAATGCAGGATATGATGTTTCTTATTATGGTTATCATTATGATACGGGATGTATAGATTTTTCTAAAGAAAAATGGGTTGAAATTTAATAAAAGAAAAAATGAAAATATATATTTTGCATATATACAGGACCCTAATATTGATGAATTTGTTGGGTATGTTAATTATCAATATAATGAAAATGATGATAGGTATGAATGTGGAATATTAATTGATTCGAAGCATAGAGGTATGGGGTATTCAAAGGATGCATTAAAACTTTTGTGTGATGAAGCAAGAAAAAACGAGATTAAAGAATTATATGATAATTTTGAAGTAGATAGAGGTAATACACTTAATATTTTTAAGCAAGTTGGTTTTGAAGTTGTTCAAGAAATAACATGGAAAAAGTTTGGAAAAGATGTAATGGATTTAGTAAGTATTAATGAATTAAATTTCGGGAATATTATATGTTCATGCAATTTGGTTGATTGTATTGAAATGACAGATGAGTTTATTGAAAAAATTAAAAAGAACAAGAATGAATATGTATGTGGTATTTATGAAAATGGTAGATATGCTTGGATTTTAGACAATATACAAGTATTAAATAATCCAATACCTGCAAAAGGGCACTTAGGTATTTGGAATATGAATTGATGATGTAAGAGGTGATAGTATGAATATTTATTTAACATCATATGGTTTGGATACAAGATATAGTAATTACATGGATAGTTATGATGATATAATTAATGTTTTAAAAGATAAAAAGGTTGCTATTATTCCTAATGCGAAGTTAATTAGTGAAGATAGAACTAATTCTAGTATTGCAAAAGAAGAATTAAACAAAAATAATATTGAAGCAGATATTATAGATATAGATTCAGTTAAGTTAAATATTGATGACTATGATGCTTTATATTTAAGTGGAGGAGAACCTAGAAACTTAATGGAATCGATAAATAATTCTAATTTATATGATGATATAAAGTTTTTTATTAGTAATGGTGGAATTATAATTGGTCAATCGGCTGGCGCTATGATTTTTTGTAAGAATTATTATGATACGACTACAGGTTATTTATTAATTATGAATAATGGTTTTGATTATATTGAAAAAATGATTGTTCCACATTATGATAATTTGCCAAATGAAATAAAAAAACAAATACTTGGTGATGTATTTAGAATAAGTGATAATGATAAACTAATTAAATTATAATACAGGAGTTGATTTCATTGAATGAAAATAAAAACAATATTGATGGATACTTTCTGTAATACTTTAGAAATGGGTGATATAATGAAGATTATTAAATTTAATTTAGAAGAACTTGAGAATAATTCTAATGGTTTTTCATGTTATATTTTAGGAAGAAGTTATGATTTAGAAGAAAATGGAGCAATTGAGGATTTTAATGAAGCTTTAAAGTACTACAATGATGGTATGAATCTAGATTATCCATTATGTGAATATTCGCTTGGGATTTCACTTATATTAGGATTAGGTGACGTTTTGAATATAGATAAAGAAAAAGGTAATAAGTTATTAATAGATGCTTATCCTAAAATAATAAGTTTAATTAATAATCAAGATTTATCTCGAGAAGAAAGGTTGTATGCTAAATTTGTTATAGGTGCTTATCATTATTATGGATTAGGTAATATAGAAAAAGATGAAAAAAAAGCATTTGATATTATACAAGAGTGTGCTAATGAAGGACATATTGCTGCAATATATGATTTAGGAGCAAACTTTTATTATAATGGTGTTGGTACTGAACAAGATATTGAAAAAGCAAAATACTATTTAAATTTAGCTTGTGAAGCTGGACTCCCAAGGGCAATCAAGAAATATAATGAGTATGGATTTGGTACTAAAAAACATAAAAAATAGATAGAAAACTGTCAAAAATATCATAGCATTTATGGTGTTGTGACAGGATCTAACTTTTGATAAAGGAAGTGATTTGTATGTTAAATATTGAAGAACTAAGACAAATATTTATTGATAATAAAGATAAACGAATATGTGTTTTAGGAACAACTTGTACTGGGAAGACAACCTTAATTAATGAGTCTAATATGGGTGTTGATATGGATGAAGAAATATTTCCTTTATTAACTGAAGAAGAAACTGAGTATATATGTCAAACTCCTTGGACTGAAGAAATTGGAAATAAGATGGATGAACTTGTTAGAACAAGACTAAGTATAAAACCAGGTATTCCAATGTTTGGTACGGTTTTATTAGATTGTGATTTAATAATATATTTGCATATAACAGATGAATTATTACTAGAAAGAACAAAATCAAGAAATGTGGATTTTAATAATGCTAAAAATATGCAATTAAAAATAGAAGAAGAAATAAAAAAATCTAGTATACCAACTATATATATTGAAGTTAAAGATGAAAAAAAGAAGGTGCTATAATGGGGAAGGTAATTTTAGTGTGTGGTAAAATATGTAGTGGTAAAAGTTATTATTCAAAACAATTGAAAGAACAATTAAATGCAGTTATTATTACTCCAGATGAAGCTACATATGAATTGATTAATAATGAACAAGGAGAATTTTATAATGCCTTTTCAGAAAGATTAAATAAGTATTTAACAAGAAAAGTTGGAGAAATTGCTAAGGCAGGTGCTAATGTTATTTTTGAAAGAGGACTTTGGTCAAGAGAAGATAGAAAAGTAATAAGAGATTATTATAAGGAAAATGGTGTTGAATGTGAAATTCATTATGTTTATGTAGATGATGAAACTTGGAAACAAAATATAGAAGAAAGAAATAAGAGAATACTTGAAGGTAATGGTGGTTCAGATTTCTATTTGGACGAGGGATTAATGAAAAAATTAGAGTCCAAATGGGAGAAACCTACTGAAGAAGAATATGATGTTATTTATATAGTTGATAGAAAAAATGTTTAAAACTTTATTTTGATGGTTAAAAAGAGGTGATTAATTTGATATATATAGTATCTCAAGGCTTTGGTATATGTGCTTTTATAATCTCATTAATTGCATATCATAGAAAAGAAAAGAAAAAGATTTTGAGTAATATGGTATTGTCTAATATATTAAATCTAATTCACTATTTTTTATTAGGTGCTTATAGTGGTTGTATTACAAAACTATTAGCAATATTTAGAGATTATTTTATTATATTAAAAGAAAAACATTCGAAATTATCTAATATTTTATATTTATTCATATTTATTATGTTATATGTAGTAGCTTCAATATTTACCTATAATGGTATTTTATCTATATTACCATTATTAGCAGCATTGATTTATATTATATTTATATGGAATGGTAATGAAACAATAATAAAAAAAGTAGCCTTCTTTTGCTATTTTTTATGGCTGGTATATAATATATTTGTATTTTCTATTGCTGGAATAGTTTCAAATATAATAGCGATAATATCAACATTTGTTGCTATAATAAATATTAAGAAAAAAACTGATTCGAATGAATGAAAGTATTACATATTTTAATATAAAGAGGCGATGATATGGAAATAGTAAAACCAGAAGATTTAGATAAATATAATGATGAAGATTATGTGTGGTATGCGTGTTATGGTTCTAATATTAATTATGATAGATTTATGTATTATATTAATGGAGATTTAGATGAAAAATATAGTTCAATTAATGGTTGTGTTGATAAATCAAAACCTGTAGAAGAAAAAAAGTATATTTTTAAATGTCCTATATATTTTTCGGGTGAAAGTAAAAAATGGGGTGGAGGAATGGCTTTCCTTGATTACGAAAATAGTGGTAATGCTTATGGGAAAATATATAAGGTAAAAATGATTCAGCTTAAAGGAGTATTAGAACAAGAACAACAATGTAAATTGTATGATACAATCCTTATAGTTGATTATGTTGATAATATACCGGTATTTACTTTTACAACAAAACACAAATTAGATGATAAATTAAATCAACCAAGTAAAGCTTATATAGAAGTAATAAAAGAAGGATTGTTAGATTTATAGATGAAATAAGTCTTAATGATATCCAAAAATACTTAAAAAATAAATAGGAAAGTTGATTTCGATGAATGAAAATAGAACTAATATCAACATATATTTGTATTTGCTATTCCAAATTATTTTGGAGGAATGAGAGGTGATTACATGTTAATCTATAAAAACACATTTGAAAATATAATGACAGTGGGATTTGATTTTCCAGTTGAAGATCAATACTATGTTAACGAAAATGTTGCTATAGTTGCTGATGGAATAACTAGGGATCCAATTGGTATAAGTGATTTTTCTAAATGTTCTAAAAAAGATTTTTTAGAAAAGTATCCTAGACCTAGTGGTGCTGAGTTGGCTGTAAATGATATTTGCGAAACATTTTCTAAAACTAATGGCTCACTTGTTAATAGATTAATTGAATCAAATAAAAGTGTCAGAAAATTAAATGAAACATATATTTCTGAATGTGATTATTTAGAAAATGATTATTATGGTGCTGTTGCTTCTTGTATAAGTATTGAAGATGATATATTAAATTATGCTTATATATGTGATTGTGGTGTTATTGTTTATGATAAGAATGGTAATATGAAGTTTAAAACTGAAGATGATAAAGAACTATATAGTGATCCATATATCAACAAAATAGGTATTTCTTGGGATTTACCTGAAGCAAGAAAATTAGTTAGAAGCAAATATAGAAATAATTTAAATAATATAGTTGATGGTAAGTGTGTTTCATATGGTGCACTAACGGGTGAAGAAAGTGCAGTTAGTTTTATTAGAAGTGGTCAAATAAAACTAGAAGATGGAGATATTATTATTGTTTATAGTGATGGATTTAGTTATTATTTAACTGATAAAGAATTTATAAATAATATAATTAATTTTGATAATGCTGTTTTTGAAACTTATATTGAAGAAAAATCAAAAGAAGACTATGAAAAATATGGCAAAGAAAAAACATTAGTAATGTTTAAAAAATAATATAGTATTTGATGCTTGATATTATGGGTTAAACATTTATTAATAAAAAGTATAAAAAAGTGTTTAAAATACTATATCATTTAAGACATGGTGACAGTAGTCTAACTTTTACGAAAATGAGGTGAAACATATGAGAGTACACAATGATGATCAATTTAAAAAAGTCGCGATACTTGGATCATTTGGAAAACACTATGATTCAATTGTGGAGACAGCAAAAATATTTTGTGCAAATGGCATTGAGGTTTTAGTTCCTAAATTAAATGGAAAACAGGATAATAATGGTAATTATATATTATTAGTAGGAGACAATAGTAATAATCCTAAGGAATTAGAAAAAGATTATATTAAAAAATGCCTTGAAGCGGATTTTGTTTATGTTTGTAATAAAGATGGATATATTGGAACTACTGTTGCTTTTGAACTTGGTATATTAAGTTGTTTTAGACAAGAAATCTTTTTTATGGAAAAACCAAGTGATGACTTGTTTTTAAAATTAATTAATAGTCCAAGTGGTAATATAGGTGATCCAGAAACAATAGTAAGGGGATTAAATGATGAGATAGAACTATGTCGTGCAAGAGAGTTTTTCGATAATTGGTATGAACCACGTGGTGATCAATTTCAACTATTAGATAATCCTTTAGTTGGATTTGAAAAAAGAAAAATAAATAAACATTTAAAATAATTAAGGAAGTTGAGCAAAATTAATAAAATAAAACTAATATAAACTAGTTGATATTGTTTTAGTTAAAGATTCATTTAAACTTCTATAAAATAGGAAAAAGTAAATATTTAGTAATTACATTTTTTCATAAATAATTATTAAAAAGTATAAAAAACTACAAAAATGTCATAGCATTTAAGACATGGTGACAGTAGTCTAACTTTTATAAAAAGAGGTGAACTTATGAATATTGAATTTATTAGTGATGCATATACTGAAGACGGTTTAAAATTACCTATGGTTCATTTTGAAAGCGAGGAAAAAGACATTTGTGTTATATGTATTCATGGTATGTGTGGAACAATTATAGATAATTATTTTGCAACTGTTTGGGGTAAATACTTATCTTCAAATGATATTGGATTTATCTATGAACATAATAGGGGACATTCAATTGAAAATGATATTGTTATGAAAGATGGTTCTTTTAAAAGATGCGGTTGTATGTATGAAATATTTGAAGATTGTATTTATGATATTGATTTGGCAATAAAGACTGCTAAAGAAAAAGGATATAAAAGAATTATTTTATTGGGGCATAGTTATGGATGTAATAAAATAATATATTATTACTATAAAAAACGTCCTAATATTTTAGGTATAATATTAGCAAGTGCTCCAGATATGGTAGGTTCACATATGTTAGTTCAATCAGATGATTATATTGAATTAATAACTGAGGCAAAAAATAATATTGATAATGGTGAACCAACAAAATTGCTTCATAAGAAGATTGAAGAATATATGTATATGAGTTCACAAACATATTATAATTGGTTTAATAAAAAATCTAATCTTGATAATCTTCCAATTGTTAGAAATAATAATAAATGGAATCAATTTGAATCTATCGATGTTCCAATTCTAACATTTTCAGGATCTAATGAAGAAGATTATTATTTACAATTTGAATTGTTAAAGAATAAAGCAATAAAATGTAATAATTTTGAAGGTCAAATAATTGAAAATACTGGACATACATATAACGGAAAAGAAGAAGGAATAGCAAAATTGATTTTTGAATGGATAAATAAAAATTTTTAAGAAAGTAATTCAAATGAATGAAAATAAAACTAATATAAATGGTTAATTTTTTATAAAAAGGAGAAATATTATGAATTATGAAGATAAAAAAATAGTTGCAATTATAGCAACCAATGTTGATCCTAAAATAGCAATGAATGTAATTGGACATTTAGCAATTTCAATTGGAAAATATTCAGATAATGATATTATGGGAAAGAAAGAATTAATAGATAATTCTGGGATTAGTCATTTAGGAATAAGTAAATTTCCATTTATTGTAACTAAAGTAAAAGCTAGTAAATTAAAAAATGCTATTAATATGGCAAGAAAGAACCCTAATATAATTGTAGCTGATTATCCAAAAGAAATGTTAGAAACTAGAACTGATGAAGAACTAGTTGAAGCAATTAGTATTAAAGATGAAGAGAATATGGAATATATGGGAGCTATATTATATGGAAATACAGAAGAAGTAAACCAAATAACAGGAAGATTTCAATTATGGACATTGGAATAGGATATAAAATGGAGGTGAACTAAATGAATAAAAATAAAGTAAGAATATTATGGAGTGGAATTACTGGAAGAACAGGTAGAGAGGCATTGAAAATTGCAAAACAGAGCAGTTCAGTAGAAATAGTTGCAGGTATATGTAGAAGTGATAGTAATTATTATAATTATGAACAATTAGATAGTATAAAGGATGACTATGACATCATAGTTGATTTTTCGCACAAAGATTGTTTTGATAAAGTTTTAAATTATGCTTTAAAAGTTAAAAAACCTATTATAATTGGAACGTCAGGATTAACAGAGGAACAATTGAAAGCATTTGAAGATGCTTCTGATATTATTCCAGTATTTAGGGGTGGAAATTTTAGATTTGATGTAAAAAAATTTATAGACAATGTAGTAGAATATGCTAAAACTTGTGATGATAAAATTGAATTAATTGAAACTCATTATAAAACAAAAAAGATACCTAGCGAAACGGCAAAAGTTATAGCCAAAAGAGTATTAGAAGAAACTGGAAAAGAAGTTATTATTAAATCATTTTTAGAGTATGATGAATTAATAAATGATTGGAGAGTAGGAGATTTACATTGTAGAGGTGTTGGTTTTAGAGAATTGGCAGAAGATGTATTGAAAATTGCAGTAATGATGAAAGACAAAAAACCAAATGGAGTATATGATTTAGATAGATTGATTTAATAAAAGATTTAAATGAAACTAAGAATGATATGAATTAATAAGGTGATTACGCCACCTAATAATAGAATAATTAAGGTGATATTATGAAGGTGTATTTGGTAAGACATGGACAATGTGAATCTAATGTTATAGGTAGATATAATTATGTAAATGAAGATATAAATGAAAAAGGAAATAAACAAGCCGAAGATTTAAGAGAGAAGATAAAAGATATTGATTATGATATAGTAATATCATCTCCATTAGTTCGTGCTTTTCATACTGCAGAAATTATTAATGCTAATAACAAAGAAATAATTATAGATGAAAGATTAGTAGAAAGAAAACATGGTTCTTTAGAAGGCAAGTCAGTTGATGTTACTGATAGAGAAGAGTATTGGAATTATTATACTAATGTTAAGTATGATACTGAAGAAAGAATTCCTGATTTATGTAATAGAGTAAAAGAGTTTTTAGATGAACTTAAAACTAAAAATTATAAAAGAGTTTTAATAGTAGCACATAGTGGAGTATCAAAAGCATTTTACATATATTTTAATGGTCTTCCTGAAGATGGTAAAATGCTCAACTTAGGTTTAAAAAATACTGAAGTTAAAGAATATGAATTATAATTGTTAAGGTTATTTTATGATTAAAAGTCTAATTGAAAAAGAATTAAAAAAATATGATAAAGATATAAGTAAAATCAAGGAAAATAAAATTATTGATTGTGTTACTATTTTTTCTAATTCTAATGAAGACTATGATATCATAAATAATGAATTAGCTAATAATAGAATAATTGATGAAATGTCTAGTGGAAATTTATAAAAAAATCAATTGAAACTATTTATGGTGATTTATTTTTTATAAAAGTTAGAAAACATGATGATAATTATAACAATTATAGAATTTCAGTAGATTATTTTGTTGATAGTTATGAAAAATTTAAAGATAAAATAGAGAATCCAATTATAAAAAAGTATGATACATTTGAGTTAGTACAATTTAAAAATAATAATAGCATTATTAATATAATTAGTTTAAGTGCCAAGGATGATTATAAAATATAAAGGAAATGATTTAAATGATGGAAAAAATAACTTTTAAATACGAAAAGGAAATCGAAAAAGAAAAACTAGTAGAACTATTTACATCTGTGGGATGGAAAACTGCAGAATATCCTAATAGATTATATACAGCTATAAAAAATAGTGGATATGTTATGTCTGCTTGGATTGAAGATGAATTGATAGGGTTAATTTCAGCTATTGATGATGGTGCGATTAATGTTTTTATAACTTATTTATTAATTAAACCGAAATATCAGAAACAAGGACTTGGAAAAATTATGATGAATGATTTTTGTAAAAAATATGACGGATATGGAAGAAGAATATTATCTACTGAAATGGATAAAGAAAAATATTATAATAAATTCGACTTTATTATTGATGGTATAGTAATGTTTAATAAAGATTGGAAAGATGATTTTAAAGACTAATAAAAGGAGTTAATCCAAATGAATGAAAATAAAACGAGTATTAACTGGTTGATTACAATTAATTTAACCCCTTTGAAAAGCATTATAAAATAATGAAAAACTCGAAATAACATCTTACATATTTTATATAAAAATATGATAAAAATTAGTAAAAAATGACTATTTTTAAGTAAAAATAGTATATGAATTGATAAGGTGAGAAGTTAAACCCCTAAAAAAGAGGTGCAAGATATGAAAAAAATATTAATCTATGGAGATTCAAATTTATGGGGATATAATTTTGCAGAAAATAAGAGATTAAAAGAAGAAGAACAATGGGCAAATATGCTAGGTGAGTACCTAGGTTCAGATTACACAATAATTCAAGAAGGACTTCCTGGTAGAGTAGCTGGTGATATTGATAATCAAAAACTATATAAAAACGGTAAGAGTTCATTTGATGCGATTTTTAGAGCATGTACACCTGTTGATTATATAGTGATTGCATTGGGGACAAACGATTTATCAATAGAGTATGATAGAACAGCTGAAGAAATCTATAATGATTTGATGTGGTATAAAGAAAAAGTTAAAAAAATATATTCGGATCCAATATATAAACAAAGATACTTTAACGAATTTCCTGAGTTCATATATGTTTTACCTGGAAATTTTGATTACATTACTGATGCAAAAGATTTTTTTGATACAAGTAGAGAAGAAGAAAGAAATAAACTAGCACAATTGTTTAGAGATAATTGTAATGATAAATATGTTGAACTTAATAATATTGAGTTAATTAAAGGTGATGGAATGCATTATTCAATTAAAGGTCAACAACAAGTGTTTGATGAAGTAAAAAAATTATTTTAAAGGATATGACTCTCATGAATGAAAATAAAACTAATATAAATTGGTTGATAACAATTTAGTCAAAATCAAGTAAGAAAGGATGAATAATATGAGTAAAAAATTAGTATGTATTGGTGGAGGAGAAATTCCAAGATATAAAAATGGAGTTTTTCTTCCATATGAAACTAAAGAGATAGACGAAGAAATCGTAAAATTATCTAATAAAGAACATCCCAAATTTTTATTTATTAGCATTGCTTCATCTCATCCTGAAGAATATTTTGAAGGAATAAAAAAAGTCTATGAAGAATTAGGGTGCATAGTAAAACATTTAGATACAAATAAAACTCATAATGAATTAGAAAAAGAGATTTTAAATGCAGATATTATTTATATCGGTGGTGGTAATACAAGACATCTTGTTGAAGAATTAAAAGATAAGGAGCTTGATAAAATACTAATCAAGGCATATGATTCTGGAATTGTTTGTTCTGGACTTTCTGCTGGAAGTTATTGCTGGTTTAAATATAATTATGATTTAATTGAAGGCATGAATGTTATTAATGCAGTTAATTGTGTACATTATGATCAAAAGAATGAAATGTCTAAAAATAAATTTTATAATGTAGTAAAAGAAAAAAATATTATAGGTTATGCAATTGATAATCAAGTAGCGTTAGAGTTTATTGACGATGATATAAAAGTTATTAAAAGTAATCCATTGAGAAACACTTATAAAATTACTTGTAATGGTGAAAAAATTGATGAAAAAATAATATAATAAAAGGAGTTGATCTAAATGAATGAAAATAAAACAAATATTGATTGGTTGAGAACAATTTAGCCAAGGCCAATATAAAAAGAGGTGATTTTTTATGGACATTGGTTCAATATTAAGCAAAGTAGCTATTAAGCTTCCATATTTAGAAAAAATCGTGTATCAAATAAACTTTGAATATATTCAAGAAGCTGATGAAGTTGCATTTTTAAAAGGAAAAACAATATTTTATACAAATCGTTTGTTCTTGGATTTTTCTGATGAGGAGCAAGCTTTTATTGTTGCACATGAAATCATACATTTTTTTCTTCACAAAAAAAGTGTATTAAAAGACTTGTCAAAATTTGATGAAGATCTTGCAAACTTTGTTGAGGATGCACAAATTAATCAGATACTAATAAAACAAAATTTTATTGCTCCTAAGGATAGCGTGTTGTTAGAAGATGCATTGAATTATGAATTTGATGATTTATACAATAAGCTGCTACCTATGAAAAAAGAACTTTTAAGTGGTGATAATTGGTCAAAATATAGTAATATATCTGATATTTTAAATAGTAGAGGAATTATTACTAATCAAAATAAAGGATTATAAATAAATCACGATATTATGAAAAGAAATTCTTTTTATGCTATATTTGAATAAAGAAGGAGGACTAACATGGGAAATAAAACTAATATAAACTGCGATACGTGAATTTTAGGAAAACTACACTCAAACCCTTGATAATATTGAATTTTTGATGTTGAGATTTTTACATATTTTTATAAATTTAGAAAAAAAGGAGTAATTGTAATATGAAAGTAATAACAATTAAGCAACCATTTGCATCCTTGATAGCAGAAGGAATAAAAGAATATGAATTTAGAACATGGAAAACTAAATATAGAGGAGAAATTTTGATTCATGCAGGGAAAAGTATAGATAAAAAGGCAATGCAAAAGTTCGAAAAATATAATTTGGATTACCCAACTGGATGTATAATTGCAAAAGTCAATTTGACAGACTGTATAAAAATTGATGATGAAGCAAGGAAAATGTTAAAGGAAAAAAATTCATTAGTTTATTCAAGTATAATAAAACATACAGAATGGAATGGTTATGGATTTAAAATTGAAAATGTTAAAAAAATAGAACCAATTTTTTTAAACGGAAAATTAAGTCTTTGGGACTATGATTATAAATAACAACAAATGCAATTTATAGATGATTTTGTTAAAAAAGAAGGAAAGTGAGTAGTATGGAAGATAAAAAAGAAAAGTTGCCAAGTACAAACATTAACTGGTTGATTTCAATTTAATTAAGAACACTCCTAAAGTATTATAAAATAAGTAAAAACACTAAAATGTATCTTGCATATTTTTAATAAAAATAGTTAAAAATTGAAAAAAATTGTAAAAAATAGGTAAAAATAGGTGATTATTTATTAAGAAGTTGCAAGGTGATTACGAAAGTTAAGAACATATAAAAAAAAGGTGAAAAAAATATGGATTTAAATAAAAGGCAAACGAAATGAATGAATTTTTTAATAGAGTGGTAGATATTGATTATGACGAAAGACATCTAAAATTAATAGAAGCAAAAGAAAAGATAATAGATTTTTTACCTGAAAATATGAAAAATGTAATTGATTTAGGAACAGGTACTGGATTACAATTAATCAAACTATATAAAGTGTATCCGAATGTACATACTACTGCTATTGATATATCAGATGGAATGTTAAAGAAATTAGAAGAAAGACATATAAGTGATAATATTACTATAGTAAATAAAAGCTTCTTTGATTATGATTTTGAAAATAATATAGATGCAGTTATATCTTCTCAAGCACTACATCATTTTGAATCAAATGATAAATTAACTTTATATAAGAAAGTATATGAGTGCTTGAAAAAAGATGTTGTCTTTGTTAATGAAGATTATTTTGCTGAAGAAGAAGAAACCGAAAAACAATTATTTGAAGATTACTATAATCTTGTAAGGGGGTGAAGGAAAACATTGTGATACTCCACTTACTATTGAACATGAGACTGAAATATTAAAAGAAGTAGGATTTAGTTCAGTTGAAACATGTATAACAGATAATTATAAAATAATTATTGCTAAAAAATAAAGGAGTTGATCCAAATGAATGAAAATAAAACTAATATAAACTGGTTGTAATCGTTTTTGTGGATCCCGTATATGATTCCTTTATTTTTCAACGAAATTTTTATGTTTAGATATTACACTTTTTTGCAAAAAATTCACTAAAAAGTGTTTTTTTATGATTTGTTAATAAAAAAATATGCATTTTTTGGTAGAAGTTGAGTAGTGAGATTGCACTGTGAACCTCCCTTATTTTAATATTTCATATTATATGTTTTTATATCGAAAAAATGTTTGATATTATAAATAATATAGTATATGTTAGGGGGAATTAAATGAATAATAAATTATCTACAATTACAAATCTATTTGATGGAAAGGAAATTAGAAGTATTTGGGATGCTGAAAAAGAAGATTACTACTTTAGTGTTATCGATGTTATACAAGTACTTACAGATTCTAATATACCTAAAAGGTATTGGACAGATTTAAAGAGAAAACTTATTAATGAAGGAAGTGAACTGTACGAAAAAATCGTACGTTTGAAAGTAAAAGCTCAAGATGGAAAAATGAGGGAAACTGATACATTAGATACTAAAGGTATCTTTAGATTGATTGAATCAATTCCATCTCCAAAAGCTGAACCATTTAAAATGTGGCTTGCAAAACTAGGTAGTGATAAGATTGATGAGGCATTTGATCCTTCAAAGGGTATTGATCAAATGATAGACTTTTAATTAAAAAAAGGTTATACATTAGAATGGATTGAGTCAAGAATTAAAGCAATTATCGATAGAAACACATGGAAAGAAAATGGAGTTAGAGAAGGTGTTGAATATGCAATACTTACTAACGATATTTATAAAGAATGGTCTGGTATGACTGCTGGGGAATATAAATCTTATAAAGGAATTCGAAAAGAAAATTTAAGAGATAACATGACTGATTTGGAAGTTGCTATTACAAATATTGGTGAACTAGCTACTAGAGAAATTGCTAGAAACGAAAAACCTCAAGGATTAAATCAAAATAGAAAAGTTGCCAAGCGTGGTGGAGGGGTTGCAAAGAGAACAAAAGATTTTTTTGAAGAAGAAACAGGTAGTAAAGTTATATCTAAAGATAACTCTTTGAATTACCAATATTTAGATGATGATAAATTAATAGAGACTCATTAAACATCGAAGATAGAAATATCTTCTTTTTTATGATACAATTTTAGTGATTTAAGTGTTAAAAAGTGATTCTTATGAATGAAAATAAAATGAATATCAA
>CACXJP010000032.1 GCA_902768065.1 uncultured Erysipelotrichaceae bacterium | reverse complement strand
ATCAGGATGATTAAGTATTAACTCTCTAGCAACAATCGCTAAATCATAACTAGATGAATAATGACCTTTTTCATCTAGTCCTGTACAATTTATAAAATGCGTATTTCTAAGTTTCAATTTCTTAGCAGTATCATTCATTCTAACAACAAACTTTTCTTCACTACCACTTATATATTCTGCCATTGCAACAATAGCATCATTACCACTTGATACACTTATTCCTTTCATCAAATCCTCAACAGAAATCTTTTCTCCCTCTTCAAGATATATTTGAGATCCACCCATACTACTAGCATTTTTACTTACAGTAACAATATCATTCCACTTTATTCTACCCGATTCTATTTCTTCCAATATAATTATTTGTCCAACCATTTTTGTTAAAGATGCAATACTTAATTTTTTATCCTTCTCCTTTTCATAAATAATTTTTCCACTCTTCGCTTCGATTAATACACCTGATTTACCATTAGGTATTAATTCACTTGCAAAAACATTATAGGGAATCAACATAAATATCATAAGAATAATATATTTTTTCATATAAAACCTCCTAATTTTATTTATGTAAAAACTAAACTTTTATTCACAAAAAAAAGACTTTATATAAGTCTTTCTAATCATACTTTTTTTTAAAAAATAAATATAAATGATAAAACCCAGTAAATAATAACCATATTACCAACAATAAATTACTTACTTGTACAAAACTTAATATCGTATCATTTTTATATAATGCAGCTATATCTAATAAATCAACCATATCATAGGCAGATAAAGATAAAAAACCCATAAACAAGAAATATAAAGTACAAAAAAATGAATAATTAAAAATCTTTTTAAAGTTACTTAATTTACTGCTTGCCAAAGTATATAGAACCATCACCGTAACAAACAACATAATAAAGAAATATGCTATAGTTGATGGAAAATATATATAACTCATAACTGCTTTAACAAATGAATCAAAACAAGTCTTTACATATGTTGTATAACTAATAAAAATACCTATAATAAATCCCAAAAAAATAGATACTGCTACTAACTGGGTAATAAAATTATTTTTTCTTTGATTTAATATTAGAATTACTAACAATAAAAGACTGATTATGAATGTTTCTAAAGAAAGGAAAGAAGAAAATATATATTTGAAAATTAATCCAAACTTTCCAATCAAAGATAAATTCACAATATCACCCTCTTTTTATTCTATCAACTCCGCAATATAAATGGTCTGAGTCTCATTATTATCCTTTGTACATGTAATCAAAGTCAAAGTATTTTTACTTTTATCTCTTCTAATTGATACAACACCATTTTTAACAACTTCATATATATTTACTATTTGATAATGATAACTACCTCCATTATAGGTAACATAACAATCATCACCAATTTCTAGCTTATACAAATAAGCAAAAAAAGAAATATATGAGTCACCTGAATGAGCCATTAGAATTAAATTACCTTGGGGCACATCAGGAAGATCTGTTCCCTCAACCATAGCAACATTATATTTAATGTTATTATATCTAGAGTCAACACCATAAAACCCTCTTTTTAATCTAATTTTTGGAATTTCCAAAATACCCAAATAACTACTATAATCTATAGTATAATTATTCTCTCCATTATACTCATTTATAACATCGGGCGTAATATTATCATTACCATTAGGATTAACAGGTTCCGGAGTATCCATCATTGCAATCTTCATATCTGCAAACAATCCCTCTCTAACTTTTACTAAATAATTCCAAGATAGAGAGATAACCCCCATAAATATAAGTAAAGAGCCAAACAGCAATGTGTGGCTCTTTTTTAACTTTTTAGGCACCTTTAACTGCTTTAGAATTTGCATATATTATACCAACACCACATAATAATACAATTAAACCTATAAAGTAAATTGTTTGAGATGTAGATGCACCAGTATCTGGAGGAGTAACTACAGTTAATACTCCTGACCCTGAAGCAGGTCCAGTACCTTTTTCAACCTTAATAATACTTTGATGTCCATCTAAAAGATATACATGAGGAACAGCAACATTTCTAACCTCTCCTGTAACCTTAATAACAATATCTTTCTTTTCTCCAATTTTATCTTCAGGGAATCTTACAAAGAATTTTGTATCAGCAGGTAATCCATTTAAGTTCTTAATTTCTTCCCCAGCACTATTTACAATAAATGCACCATCAATACCACTTAACTCAATATTAAATGATATTAAATCAGCAGCTGAAACAGATATTTCTTCTGATTGATAATAATTTGTACCAGAAACTTTAGAAACATCATTAGGTACATTAACATTAATAGGTGCAGAAGAAGAACCAGATTCTTTAGCATAACCAGCTTCTCTTACAATATTGTTAATATTACCATACATACTACCACTTTTAATATTTCTATTATAATTTGGATAAAGATCAGGAGTAACATCTCCTCCACCAGGATATAATTTATATCCTTCAGGATTTTTAACCTCATCAAGATCACTTATTTTAACATTACCAGTTGTAGTTCTACCTAAATAAGACCAAATAGCAATTTGAGTAGCATAAGACTCTAAATATCTATAATCAGCAGCAGTAGATGTAAGACCAGAAATACCAACACCAACTGCATTTCCTGTAATACCACTTCTATTTAAAATATATGCTAAACCAGCATCATCAATAACTCCACCATCACTATATTCACTATTAAAGCCAGCTTCATCATTATGATTACCATAACAGAACAGAATATTAATATCATTTATATCATCAATTATATTTCCTTCTGTTGCACTATCAAAGCTTCCCTTGTCTTCATACATTATTTCATAATTAAAATTTTTATTATCGGCATATGAAGTAACAAAAATACTTCTAGGTTGAAAAGATGTAGCATCTTTCTTCTCCTTTATACCAAACTGAACTGGTGTAATTTTTGCAGGAGCTCCAGCTGTATCATCTGGTGCAGCATAACTTACTTGATTGAAACCAACTGCAATTAAAGAAACAATAGCAAATATAGCAACAATAAAAGATAATACTATTGAAACATGATATTTACTACTTAACTGTTTTTGTGGTGAATTATTATTATCACCCATATAAATTTTTTCCATTAAAATCACCTTACCTTTATAAAATACATTATACCATAAAATCAACATTTTCAAACATTTTTTATTCAAATTTATAAATATCGTCAATTTTAATATCAGGAAGCTTTTTATTATAGTATATAAATGCAAGGACATCTCCTTTTTTTACCTTGTCACCAATAAACTTATTTAGCTTAACTCCTACACCATAATCAATCCTATCATCGATATTCATCTTTGCAGCACCTAAATTAAATGCAAGTTTTCCAACATTTAACGCATTTATTTTCTCTATAGTACCATTAACATTAGACTTTAATTTATATATTTTATCACTTATTTTTAATCCATCAATATTTCCTTTTTGATGCTTTACAAGTTCTAAAAACTTATTATATGCTGTTTTATCACTCAATGACTTAACAACCATTTTCTTTGCCTCTAATACTTCTATCTCTAAAGACATACTAACCATATCACTAGCTAATTCAACACACAAATCATAAAAAGGTGTATCTTTTTCTTTTCCCTTTAAAACATCAATTGCTTCTTGAACCTCCAATGCATTTCCAACACATTTACCTAGAGGAGAATTCATATCACTTATTATTGTTCGAACCTCTCTATTATAGAATTTTCCAATTTCCTTCATCAACCTACTAAGTTTATGAGCATCATCCCTGTTTGTTAATAACGCTCCATTCCCAACTTTTATATCAATCAATATTTTATCAGCCCCACCTGCAATTTTCTTACTCATAATTGATGAAGCTATTAATGGTATTGAAGAAACAGTTGAAGTAACATCACGTAAAGCATATACAGCTTTATCCATTGGAACAAGATCAGCAGTTTGTCCTGTAATTACAAAACCAATATCATGAACCTGTTTTTCAATCTCTTCATCTGTCAAATCAATTTTATATCCAGGGATACTCTCTAACTTATCAATTGTACCTCCAGTATATCCAAGCCCTCTTCCACTCATTTTAATAACAGTCCCACCACAAGCGGCAACAACAGGAACTATTACTAAAGTAGTTTTATCTCCTATTCCACCAGTAGAATGTTTATCAACCTTAATACCAGGTAAATCACTAAAATCAAGAACATCTCCACTATCAATAAAAATCTTAGTTAATGCAAAAACCTCTTCATCTGTCATACCATTTATACAAATAGCCATCAATAATGCACTCATTTGATAATCAGTAACATCTCCTGATAAATAACCATTAAAAATTTCATCTAACTCTTTATAAGATAAAGCCTTTCCTAATCTCTTTTTATTTATAATATCTAATATCATACTAACACCTTTCTATAAACATCAGTTTCCCTTTTTTCAAAACCACATCTTTCATATAGTTTATGAGCGCTAACTCTAAATGGAGCACATGTAAGTTGTAAATAACTCGCTCCCATTTCTTTTGCAGCAACCGTAGCATATTCAATTAACTTATCGCTAGCACCACTTCCTCTAAATTTAGATGCAACACATACATAATCAACTAAACAATAATATTTATTTCTAACAGGATTAAGTACCTTAGTAAGTAATAAATATCCAGAAACCTCACCATCATTTAAAGAAACAATTTCACGAAAACATTCATCCTTTGCTTCACCTTTAACTCCACCAAAAGATTCACCTATAATCTCATTTACTCTCTCTAAATCTGCTGCTTGATAATCTCTCACTTCAACATTCATAATATCACCTATCTTTAACTAAATTATACAAAAATATATATAAAAAAACAATAAAGTAAATATAAAAGAAGCATAATAATTATACTTCTTTTATTAATTGCTATTACTTTTAAAAATCAATTACAATACACATCAAACTGGTCTATCTTTCCACATTTATTATAATTCTTTTTAACATAATTTATTATTCTTTTTGGACATTGCCAATTACTTCCTCCACTATCAATCAGAATAATCTAATTTTTCTTATCAATTATATTATATAGTTCCTTTTCTCCACTAACACCAAAATTACCATTCATAAATAAATCAAAGTACTTAGTATATCTATTTATATTTAAATTATATAAAGGAGAAGTAAAATCAGCTATGTAAACATCATGTTCTTTTGACTCTCTTAAAATAAACTGACTAACATTTTCAATATTTCCACTTAATTGTAAAGTATCAGGAATATTCTTATAGATACCTGATTGAATCCTATATGAATTAAAAAATGAATAAACATTATTAACCCCTGATATCATAATCATAATCACAATAGTTAGTAGCAAACCATAACTATCAAATAAATTGCCAATCTTTTTATCAAGAATATAAGTCATAAATACCAATAATATAACTAAAGCTAAGGTAGAATGAATAATATCCAATATTGGGACAACTACAAACAGGCCTGCAATAGCATACCAATAAATAATAGTTAATTCCCTCTCTTTATACATAATTAATAATATAGTCATTAAAATATAACCAATTATTAATACTATTGCACAAAAAGGAATAATTAATTTGTTAGAAAATGTTGCCATACCTAGAATAGACAAATCATAGAAATAAACTAAAGAATTTGATAGTAATAAATAGATTAGAAACAAAACAATTGGTATTAACATAAGACCAATTTCTCTTAGTATAAATTTCCAATTTTTCTTATCATTTAAAAACATTAACAATAAAGTTACAATACAAACAATTACACCAGTACTTTGTTTATTAATTATTGTAAAACCAGCAATTACAGGTATTAAAACATTTAATTTTTTATCTTTATAATTAATATTTTTTAAAGATAAATATATTAATAATAAAATTAGAATAAGCTGAATAAAGTTATAATCTAAATAACATTTAAACAACAATAGACACGTGATAATGAAAATTGATGAATATTTAAAAAACATCTTTATCTTTAATAATTTCATAATTTTATCTAAAAGACAAAAAATAATAAGATAATAAATAAAATACAGTATTCTAAAAGATAATTAAGTTGGTTTTATTAATAACGCTATACTGTTAACAAACATACTTAATGGAGTAGCAACAATATTAAAATCTCTATATTGAAACAATCCTAATGAAATATTTCTAGCTTCAATAAAGTTCCACAATTCATCAATATCACCTAATTGAGCATTTAATACAGAAAAAAGAGTAAAAAAACTTATCACAAAATAATAAACTATATCAAATTTTTGTTCTTTACTCAGTTTCATTTTTACACCACTTTTCATATATACTATATCAAACTACTAACAATTCATAATAATTATATCATAAAAACAACTGACAAAAGTCAGTTGTTTAACTATTTACTCTCACTACTATGACTTGATAAAAAAGTAACCTTCTCGGCAATTATTTCCATAACAGTTTCCTTTTTATCATCTTCCTCAATCACTCTTGATTGTATTCTCCCTTTTACTCCAACTATATCTCCTTTTTTACAATATTCACTAGTATTTTCTGCAATACTATCAAAAAGAACACAATCAATAAAATCTGTATCATACATCCCTTCACTATTTTTAAAACTTCTTGGTATTGCTAAACCCAATGTAGCAACCTTTGTTCCATTATTAGACTTATTAACTGCTATATCTCTAGTTAATCTTCCAACAAGTACAATTTGATTTAACATAAATCACCTCCCTTCGAAAACATATAATAGATAAAGATAATATAATAATCAAACAACCCTTTTTATGATTTAAACCATTAAAAAAAACAAAAAAAAGAAATTCATTAATGAATTTCTTTAATTATAATTAAATATATTACTAAAAAATCAAGTTCCTAAATTATTATTTCTTTTCATCGTTTAATCTATTTATTAAATTATCAATTGCAAGTCCAGGAAGCAAAGCACAGTTTTTTCTATTTGGTTGTTTATATATTTCATCATAAACAACCAATTCACCTAATTTATCAACATCATACTCTTGTTCATTTATCATATTTTTATAATTACTTAATATTTCAATCGCATCATCAATATTCTTTCCTAATAATTCCTTAATAAGAATTGAAGCAGCAGATGTACTTATAGCACACGCCTCACCATCAAACCTTATATCCTCTATTGAATTATTTAAAAATTTAATTTCAAAATCAAGATTATCAATACAACTTTCACTTCGTGTATTAATCTTGTAATAATCCGTCTCATTCTTAAGACCTCTATTACAAGGATCTTGATAATTCTCCAATATTATCTCTCTTCTTAAATTATCATCCATTTTATCACCTATAACACTATATTAAATATATCCTTACTATTTTTTAAAGCATCTACTAATTTATCAACATCTGAGTAATTATTATAAAAATAAAAACTTACTCTTACAGTATTATTAATTTTTAAATCATCTTTCAACATCTTAGTACAATGATTACCAGCTCTAACATATATCTTATAATGATTTAAATATATTGCTGTATCCTGTGCAAAAACACCATCTATATTAAAAGATACTATTCCACTATCAGAATTCTTATTATATATGATTAAATTAGGAATATCCTTAACCTTTTCAATAAAATATTTTTTTAATTCTAGTTCATAATTATGAATTTTAGTCATACCAATTTTTTCAAGATATTTTATAGCTTCACCCATTCCTATAACTTCAGCAATCGGAGGAGTTCCTGCTTCAAATCTTGTAGGAACAGATTTTAATTCATAACTATTATCATCTTCAAAATAATTATTCATTCCACCACCATAAACTAATGGATCCATTTCCTCTAAAAGTTCCTTTCTTCCAACAAGAACACCAACACCCGTAGGGCCACACATTTTATGAGCTGAAAAACTCAAAAAATCAATATTAGATTTTTGAAAATCAATCTTAATATGAGGAACACTTTGAGATCCATCAACATTGAACAATATATTATTTTCTTTGCATAAAGCTCCAATCCTACCTATATCTCTTACATCACCAATTACATTACTTACATGAGACAGACTAATTACTCTCGTTTTATCAGTAATACTATTTTTTATATTTTCATAACCAAGTGAATAATCATCATTTAAAGGAACATACTTTATCTTAGTACCAATTTCTTCACACAACTTAATCCAAGGAAGTACATTAGAAGCATGCTCTGATTTATTAAGTAGTATTTCATCACCAGATTTCAAATGTTTTTTCATAAATCCAAATACAACCATATTTAAAGACATAGTTGCACCACTAGTAAAAATACAACAACCAGAATCAGCATTTATAAAATTACCTACTATTGTTCTAGTATCATCATAAAGCTTATTAGTAATCATAGCAGATTCATAGTCACCACGATGTATATTAGATGTATGATTTAAATAATATCTATCCATACTTTCAACAACACATTTTGGCTTTAAAGTTGTTGCTCCATTATCAAAATAAACAATATCTGAATCTAACATTGGAAAATCTTCACGATTCATATAATCACCCCTAAATATTATATTATTTAAAATTAAACATAATAATTATATTAACACCCCTAAGAACAAGAATATTTTACCATAAAAATTAATTTTTTCCAAAAAAAATAATCAACAATTGTTGTTGATTATTTATTATCAATTATTAAGCAGCTCTTCCACCTCTATAGTATGTATCTTCAGAATAACCATAAGAATCATTTGTTCCTAATAAAGCTCTTGCATCTGCAAGTAATTGAACTAAATCTTGTTTACCTTTTAATTGTGGTCTTAATTCATTCAATTCTTTTTCCTGTGCAGTTAATACTCTAGTTAATTCGTGTACTTTTTGATCTAGTAATTGAGCCCTTGCTTCAAGCCTTCCAGAATTAGAACTCAATTCTCTTAACTTACCACTTAAAACTTCATTTTGCTTAACTTGTTCATTATATCTCTCTGAAGCAACTCTTAACTGCGCTTCATAGTTATCAATTTTACCTTTACATTGACCTAGCAAATTCTTTTGAGCTCTATTTTGACTTATCAACTCACTCATTGATTTAGCTACATCAGTCATAATTGTATCAGGTTGTCCATATGAACCCATTGACATATCGAATCCTGAATAATCTGAATAATAATCGTCACCATCTACTAGCTTATCTGTCTGTACATTTGTACTTGAGAAGACATCATAATTATCCTTTGCAAATACATTATCCAAATTAGTATCACTTAATGATTGTTCACTATATATATCTTCATTTGCAGAAACATTATCATCAAAGTTTGTTGTTTTTGTTTCAGCTAATTCGGAAGTTAATTCCTCACTATTTTCCTCTGTAATATTATCATTTACACCTTCATTTGTATCTGTCTCTGGTGCAAAACTATCTGTATCTACTCTATTAGACTCTTCTATCTCAGAATTTGTATCAGGAACATCTTCAGTTCCTTCTGCAGAAATATCTTGAGAGCTATCATCTCCAAAGATATCAGTCAAACTATCAGGTGCTGCCTCTTCAACAGGTTCAGCATCACTTGATTCACTATCAACTGTCTCTTCTACAAAATCACTTTTTTCATCAGTAACCTCATCAGTCTGATCAGCTACATCATCAATTGAAGATGAAATATCATTTGTTGTTTCATCTGACACATCAGTAGCCATTTCTTCTGGAGCTACACCTTCAACAGCAGTTGCTACTGCTTCTGCAGGTATTTCAACATTAGGAGTCATTCCTTCAACAGCTGATGCTGTACCTTCTACAGCAGTTGCTGCTGCATCTACTGAAACCCCTACACTAGGAGTCATTCCTTCAACAGCTAATGCTGTACCTTCTACAGCAGTTGCTGCAGCATCTACTGGAACCTCAACATTAGGAGCCGGTCCTTCAACAGCTGATGCAGTACCCGCAACAGCAGTTGTCGCTGCTTCTACAGGACTAGCTACTGTATTTGCTGTAACGGCATCAGTAGCCATTACATCAGTAGAAGCAACTGCCTCCACTGGAGCAGTAACATCAGATGTCAATCCATCTGTAGCTGAAGATTCAGTTCCTACTGCATTCGCATTACCAGCAACTGCATCTATAGCATCTTCTGATACAATAGGTGGAACACTTATTCCATCAGCACTGTTATCAGTACCAGCAACGGCAGTTCCATTTGAAGCTAATGCATCAATAGCTCCAGCTAATCCTAGTTCACCTGAATTAGATATTGTAGTAGAAGCATTGCCTATTGCATTCTCAACAACATTTTGATCTATTGTAGAAGCGCTAATATCAATTGCTTGACTAGCACTTGCTGTTACAACATTATTTTGAATTTCAGATGGCATTAAAGAAAATTCATTAATTACAGAATCAGCAATATTTTTACTCATATATAACTTGTCATTTGCTTGAGCAATAAAACTATACCTTTCATTATTAACTAAATTATTACCATAAATATCACTAAGAGTTGCTTCAGAAAATTGATCATTAAATAAATATTTTCCATCAGCACCCATTTGTTGATTTAATTTTTCTTTTATAGTAGCAGTTGTAGAAACTAACTTAGTTGCAGATAGTGGATCGTTTTTTAAATTAATTGACTCAATTACACTTTCACTAACTGGAGTCGAATTTTCAACAATAAGAACATTATCATTTACAGGTCTAATTGACTTATTTTCAAAAGGAATAATAACATTACCTTCAGCGCCAATAACACCTATATTAGAAGTTTTTACCATTGGGTCAATTGCCTCTACTAATAATGTAGTCGCAATTCTACCACCATTTGAAAACTTCTTTGTATCAGTACTATCCATAAAATAATATGCAGTACCGTCATCAACTGTACCATACGTACATGTTATATCATTTCTATCCTTATATTTAACGTTTCCTTTTAGTATCTTCATTGACATCAAAAACACCACCCAATACTCTACTTTAATCTACTTATAAATATAACATACTTTTTTAATCAAAACAATAGATTTTTTAATAAAAAAAAGATTAATAAATTTGCAGTTTAATTAGTAATATAGTAAAATTAAAACTGGTGATAGATATGAGTAAAAACAGTTTAATATATGGAAGAGCAATTTTTACACTGATAGTTATTGTTGCGTTCGGACTAATAATAGTAAATGAAAAAGGCGGAAAAATATTTTTACCAAAGGCAACTAATAAGATAAACAATTATATAAATGAAAAATATAGCCAAATAAAAGAAGATATCTCAATTGAAAAGATTGATTATAAAAACAGAATATTCACTGCAAAGGTTACATCAAAAAAAAATAAACATCTATCCTTTAATATTACATATAAAAATAAAAGTATAAAAGATACATACAAAAAAGATTATATAGAAGGAAATAGTTTATTAACATATCTTAATAAGAAAAATGAAGAAGAAATATTGAAAAAAACAAATACAAATTATAAATCACATGCTATAACAACATTAGATAAATACACAAATAATGTAAAAGACGAAATAATTAATGAAAAAAATCTATTATCATTAAAATATTATTATCTAGAGAAAGAAATAACAACTGATTTTAAAGTAGAAAATATAATAAATGAAATATCTAAAAATATTGAATTAAATACTAAAAACAATATCACACCAAAATATTATAAATTTGTTTTAATTAATAAAACAGATACTACTAACGTTATAGAAATAACAAATATCACAGAAGAATTTATAAATAATAATAACAAAGAACAAATAATAAAAGATGTTATAAGTAAAAATGATTCACAAATCTTAAAAGATAATAAAATTAAATATAAATATCTAAATGAGGAGGAATAATATGGATAATTGTATTTTTTGTAAAATAATAAAGGGTGAAATACCTTCAAAAACAATTTATGAGGATGAAATAATAAAAGTAATAATGAATATTAATCCCATTTCAAACGGACACCTATTGGTACTGCCAAAAGATCATTTAGTTGATATAAATGATATGAATGATGAGATAATAAATCATAGTTTTAACATAATAAAAAAAGAATTATATCCATTGTTAAAAGAGAAATTAAACTGTAAAGGATTAACAATTGGCCAAAACAATGAATTGGGTCAAGAAATAAAACATTTTCACATCCATTTAATACCAAGATATGAAAATGACAATATTGATTACAATTATAATAAAGATCTACTTGAAGATTTAGATTTAATATTTAAAAAACTAAATTAAAATATCAGGAAAAACCTGATATTTTTTTATATTGCTGAACCTAAAATAATGATTAAAAGTATAAATAAAACCAAAACAATAGCAGCAGATGATGACCCACAGTTTGTCATATAATAAATTCCTCCTTTTTTATCTTTCAAAATATTTTATGGTAAAAGAGAGAAATTGTTCATATATATACCTAATTTATTGCACTTAAAAGAAATATTTGTTATTATTTAATATGAATGGGAGGTTAACAATGAAAAAGAAAGGTATATTAACAAGTATTTGTATTTTACTTTTATTATCAATTATAACAACAGGATGCGGAAAAGATATTGAAGTAAAAAATGGTTCTAAAGTTGCAGTATCTACTAAAGAAGGAAAAATAAGTGCTACGGAATATTATGAAAAAATAAAGGAAAGTAATATAAGTACTCTAATCGATATGATAGATAAAGAAATATTCGATAAAATGTTTAAAGATAAAGATTCTAAAGAAGAAGACGAATCAATCAACAAACAAATTGAACAAATAAAATCATATTATGGGGAAAATGAAGAAACATACAAAAGTATTATTAAACAATATTTTGGTGTAGAATCTGAAGATGAACTTAAAGATAAGTTGAGATTAGACTACAGAAGAAATAAAGCAGTTGAAGAATATATACTAAAAAACATAACAGACGACGAAATAAAAGACTACTATGATAAAAACATTACTGGTGAAATCAAAGCAAGCCATATTTTAGTATCAGTAGATGTTAAAAACAATGCAACAGACAAAGAAAAAGAAAAAGCTGAAAAGAAAGCTGAAAAAGAAGCTCAAGATATTATTAAAAAATTAGATAAAGGTGAAGACTTTGCTAAATTAGCAAAAAAATCATCAGATGATGAAGCAACAGCAACAAATGGAGGAGATCTTGGATATTTCCAACCATCTGATATGACAAAATCTTTTGCTGATGCAGTTAAGGATTTAAAAGTAAAAGAATATACAAAGGAACCAGTAAAAACTGAATATGGATATCATGTTATTTTAAAAACAGGTGAAAAAGACAAACCAAAACTTGATGATGTTAAAGATGATATAAAAGAAAAAATAAAAAATGAAAAAACTGAATCAAATAAAGCTATATACTATGAAACACTAATGGAAATTAGAAATGATAGTAAAATAACTTGGAATGATACAAAACTAAAAAAAGCATATAATGAATATATGAACAAGTTAATCGAAAATGCAAAAAGCGCATCATAAAAAAAAGAACTAATTATTTAGTTCTTTTTTTCATACATTTTGACATCACCATTCATATATATCAATTTAAATTGATCATTATATCTTAGATAATAATCGAGACTGCTATTCTTTTCTACCAAATAATAATCAAAACTATACTTACACATTAAACTGTAATAATCACCTTCAAAATAATAAATATCAATAAAATCCTTAAACACATCACTACTACTATATAAATCTGCCCTACCATCAATAAACACTTTTATATCATTATAGACTAAATCCCCACCATAATTATATGCATTAAATAATCTTTTAGGTTTAACACTTTTAATATAGTTAACATCCTTACTATCTAATTTAAAAGAATAATTCTTTGGAAACATATTATGTACATTTATAAAAAATGCAAATAGATATATGATAGAAAAAACTATCATACCAACATCTAACAATCTATCTTCATTACTATCTTCATTTACATAATTAAATATAACATATGACATAACAATATAAGTGTAGAACCAAAACCTTACACTTTTCATTCCTAAAAAGCCAAAAAATCCAAGTAAAACAAAATCAATTAAAGAAATTCTCTTTTTACTAAAAAGCATTATAATTATTATAAATAGAGCAAACAATATATATATATAATCTGATAAATTACTTAAAGAAGTACTTCTCCATTCAACAATAACTGACAACATATCTTTATTAATCATATTTTGGTATGGATAAATAAACATCTTAAATCCATGTATATTAATACACACAGAAATCATACATAAAACCATAACTATAAGATATTTTTTTATTTGAACCTTATCCAATCTCTTTGCTTCTATTTTACTAAATTTAAAGTTAAACAAACCGCAAATAATAAACAACAAACATAATATATAAGGTAAATTACTAGAACCACCATGTATATTAGACCATAATATACTTACTAGTGGTAAAAAGAATATCTTTTTTGATTCTTTATTATTATATAAATCAAACAACAAATAAATTGTAATTGCTAAAAAAGAAAAACTAAGCATATGAGGTCTTACTTGAACAAAAAACATACATATTATAAATAATACTAGCCAAAGCATTGAAAAACGTAAATTCTTATAAATATTCTTTTTATTCGTAAAGAATAAAATACTCATTAACAAACAAACACTTGAAAGACAATATATAAGCATATGAGCTTTTCCAAAAACACTTTTTAAAAAATATACTATTATTTCAAATAACCACTCATGTGACATCCAATATTTACCATTCATACTCCAAGAAAATATATCATTTCTAAGAATACCATTCTTAAACATATATTCACCTGCTTTAATATGCCACAAATAATCCGCCTCCATACTAAAGCTTGTTAAACAAACTAAACATATGCTTACAATATAAAATAATAGAATGAATTTTGTCTTTTTATTCACCTTCATATATTAAACCTTTCATAAACATTTTTTCTTTGATTTTTTTTTCTAATTCTACGCCCTCATATTTTCTACTATATTTTTTATACAATCTATCATATTCCTTCTTAGCAATAGAACTATCCGAATTAAAATTATAATTATCAATAACACTACATATTAAATCATAACAATAACCCTTAGATTTTAAGTCATTTATTATCTTTTGTCTTAATACAATTCCACCTCTACTATGATTACTTTTTATCATCTTATTAATTATTTTGTCTATTTTTTCTATTTGTATATCATCTGAAAAAGCAATTATTTCAGAATCAATTATATCAGAATCAATTTTTTTATTTTCAAGATCGTTTTTTATTCTAATCGGTCCATTACTTGTAATGGAAATCTGATTATTAATATAACTCCTTGCAAACATCCTATCATTTAAATATCCCTGAGATATTAGTTTATCAATAGCCTTATCAATCAAATCTTCAGGATATTGCTTATTAGATAAAAACTTTCTTAATTCATAAACACCCTTAAATCTAGAAGTTATACTCTTCAAACCTACATAATAAACATCATATTCAAAATTAATATCATTTATTTCCTTAAATAAATCATCACTTATTTTTTTTTTCAATAATAGATTGTACTTTAATATTACATCTTCATATAAAATAGTACTTCTACCATCATCAAAATATACGATATATTTTCCATTTCTACTTTTCTTGTATTTCAATACTTTCAATATATATCACCTATATAAAGTATACCAAAATAAATTCTTTTTTTTAATAGAAAACAAAGAAAAAAGGACTAAACGTCCTTTTTCTTCACTTGAATAAGACCTTCTGATACTTCTTCAAGTGCCCTTCCAATATTCTTTTCACTTTTGTACTCGGATTCAGGCATTTGTAAAAATCCATCTTTCGATATTTGCTTACTTCTTCTAGCCGCAATATGAACAAGTTCATATTTGGAATCTACAATATTTAGAAGTTTATCTATAGAAGGATAAATCATAGTATCACACTCCCTATTATTAGGATAAACTCATTAATGTACAATATCAAGTAAATTTACAAAAGTGGACACTTAATTTACGTTGGTATTGACAATCTATCTAAATTGATTACATGAACCACATTGTACATTGCTACATACATTTTCTTCACTACAAGTATAAACAGGTCTATAAGTATGCTTATAAACATGATGATTAACAATTCTTGTATGAATAGGACATGTATG
>CACXJP010000031.1 GCA_902768065.1 uncultured Erysipelotrichaceae bacterium | reverse complement strand
TATTTCTGCGTTAGAACTACCCGTAAATCGTACAGCACTAAATGTACCAGAAACATACGATATTGTTAAACTAGGTTTAGTTGATATATCACCATAATAACTAGTAAAAGCGTTATTAATATATTCTGAAATAGCTTCACAAGCAGCAGCGGCAGTTTTACCACTAATACCTATGGTACTACCACTACTACTAGATGAAGTATTATCAACAGTGAAAGCAAAATTATAAGCAAGATCACTAGTGTTTTTACCACTTTTTGCAATATCGATTACCCATTCACCATTAACATCATCAGAAAAACTATCAACGTTTATAGACGTAGGCTTTAAACTAGAATAAGTATAATCAAATAAACCAATAGTCTTTACAGTATACAGAGTCTTCAATGCGTTAATTTGCCCAATCTTAGAGTTATCACTAATAATTCTATCATTAGTGACACCAATGTTTTGAGTAATTATTTGGTTTATAATATCAGTAATACTCGTATTAATGAGCAAATCAATTTGTTCAGGAAGAATAGCCCGAACATTTTGCATACCCATTTGTTGAGCATATTGACGAAACCAAACGTGCATTTCAGATAAGTTCATAATCTATATTAAAATAGTTTAAGTTTATTCTTTAATGTTTCTACAAAAGAACCATGATTAGGATTATTAAAATAAGCAACTGCTTCATTCATATTACTTCCAATAAAAGTACCATCTGCTGTAGCAATTTGCTGATTATAATCAGACCTAACAAGTTCTCCTCTAGTAATCAAAATTTCAATAAACGATTTAACTGAAATATTCTTATCAGTTACAAAAGTATTGAATTTGTCAGGATTCTCATTTACGAAATTAATAAGAATACTCTCTTTTTCATCCTTAGCTTTAGCAAGAGCTTCAGAAAGAATCATATTCTGAAGTTTAGCAACTTGAATAAATACAGCATTAAACTTTTCATCAGTACCACAAAGTTCTACGAAATGTTTCATTGCGTGTTTCTTCTCGTCCACTAACTTCTTCTGACGCTGAGCCTCTTTAGCTTCATCCTTAATATAGAATCGAAGAGTAGGATCTTGATTAATAAGAGCCATATCTTTAGCAACATCACGATATAAAAGACAATGACGATACATAAGATATTCTTCTATACTTTCAGGATGACCATACTTATACTTAGTACCTTCAAGAGTATTAAGAGCGTCAATCTTTTTCTTCAAAGCCTCCTTAATAGCACTAGGATTAGCTCTATCTACTTTATCATATTCAGCATTAATAGCATTTTCTTTCTTAGAAATAGCAATATAATCCTTCTTATGATTGTAAACAAAACTAGTATTAAGAGTAGCGTTCTCATTATTAACGTTCATTTGAATGTTAGAAAGATACGCTTTAACTCTAGTAATAAACTCAGGATTTGAAGGAGATAAACCAATTAATTGAGGGAAGTAAGCATCAACTTCACCTTTATTAGAAGAAAGAATACGACAAGATGTTACAGAACTACCAATAACTTCATGCCTCTGTCCAAGAACTTTCATGTTAGCTTTACGATAAGCAGAATAATTCTTAACAAGAGAAATTGTAACTGTACGTTTATCTGTATAAGGTTCTTCTAAATCCTCATGATTTTTATCATTAGCTGGTGTAGAAGTAACTACTGCACCAGCAGAAACTGTAGCTTCATTATTTTCTGAACCTTGACTAGGATTATTATTACCAATTTTAATATCCATAATTCTATGAGTTTAATTATTATTTATTAAAGTACGCACTTCAACTGCATAAACTTTGTATTGTTGTTTACTTGCAGACCGTAACTATTCTTAATATGATACTTAGAGTGGTCAACTTCAGTAGAAAGAGAATTAGCAGGAACTGTACCCCAAGAAGCAGGAATAGGAGTAAGACCCTTCTCAACACCTACAAGATAAATCTGACCCTTTTGACGAACCTTACGTACATTACGAACACCATTATAAGTAGACATATCAAGCAAGAAAGCTTGGTGAGAACTCATAGGCTTACCTGTACGAGGATGAATATTACCATTAAGACGGTCATTCTCAGCAATAGTACCCTTATCACACCAAGGAAGATGCTGAAGAGTAATAATGTGATTATCAGGTGTCTTATAACGACGGAAATACTTACCATAAGAAAGACCTCCCTGGAAATCTTCAATCATCTTATCACCAAGAGGAGTAGCAAAACCTTCATTACGTGCATCTTCACGAATAGCCATATCGAAATCTTCCATGAAACCTTTACCGCACATAACTACTACTTCCATAGAACCAGTATCGGTATCCTTATCAAGAATATCACCAAATGTACGATTCAGTTTAGCAAGAGGAAGATATTCACCGTAAGTATCATAGTTACTTTCACGACAAATCTCAATCATACCTGATGTATGAGGAATTGGCTGACCATTATCTGGATCAATAAGAGTAACTTCACCATTCTCATTACGGTTATATTCAGCAAACCAAAGACGCTCTTCTTCGGTAACACGGTTAGTAATATTGAACTGACGCATCTCTTCATTAATCCAAAGATTAGTAGTTCCGCCATTTCCATTCTTAAACTCGTAAGTTACAACTTGATTAGAAATATTACCAGCAATTTCTTTAGTATAACGGTGATATTCAAGTTGAGAAGTCATCTTACCAGGACCCATAGTATTACTACGATTTCCCTTAGAATAAGAAGCAGAAATAGTAGGAGCAGTCATACTCCAATACTTACCCTTAGCAAGATTCTCAACATCAACATAAGCATTAGGATTAGGAGTTGTCAGCTTAAGACGATAAAGGAAACCGCCATGAGCACCAGAACCCAAATCTTTCATAATACGAACCTGAGTATGACCATCAGGAGCAATCAAACCGAATTGTTCAATCAGCCAATGTGTTTCAAATTCAACATCAAACATAGCACCACCCTTACCAGGAGTAGTATTAGTTGTGTCAAACCAAAGAACACTGTCACTAAACTTCATACGTCCCATAGTTTTCCAAGTCCATTGGTCACTAGGAATGTCAACTACACCAGCACTACCTTGACCTTCAGTAAGAACAGTCAATGGGAAACGATCATCATCCATACCAAAAGTATAGGTAAGAATCTGATTAATTTCAGCAGGTTTAGATAGCATAAGATTCGCAATGGTTTCTTCATTAGAATAACCACGGTCATCGTAATTACCACGAGAAATTTCCCTAAGTTTGTACATAATAATAATTAGATTTTATAAAACAATAAGTTAATGAGATTTATTCAAACAAAAGATTACTCGTATCACCTTTACTTGTAGGTTTAGTAACTTTAATAGTACGAGAAGCACGTTGTTCTTTAGATTTAATAATAAGTTTACGAACCTCATGTTCTTTAATAGCCATATTAACTAAATCTTTATAAGTACCACCTGTAAAAGTTAACCAAGCATCAAGAAGTTCTTTATCAAGAAGTTCTTTGTTTGTAAGTTTGTTTAAATCTCTTTGATAACCTGTTATTTTGTTACCATCAGCATCAACTTGATTTGCTCTATAAAGGTAATCGTAAAAATCGTCAGGAGTAAGAGTAATCTTCTGACCATTTACTTCTTTCGTGAAACTTTCAGGAATTTTATACCCAGCAATCTCTCTGCCGTTAATAACATTATTAATATTCTCCCAATAAGCACGAATAGACTCTTCTTCAGCTTTACGTGCATTTTCAGCATCTACAGCAATCTTTTCACGAATAGCTTTATCTCTATCTTGAATAGCTACTAATTGATTAACTGCTTCGTCATAAAGACCACCAGAATCTTTAAGATACTTAATATAAGCATCAGAAATGTTCAAGCCAAACTCTTTAGATGCAAGACGAATAATTTGTTCTTGTTGAAGTTCATTTTCTTTATCAACAGTAATACCAGTTCTATCAGGAATTTGACCAAAACCTGTTGGATCACCACCATTAACAGTTATATAATCAACAAACTGTTTAACAACAGGATTATCTTGATAAAACTTGTTCATTGTTGCTTGACGAGTTTCTTCACTTTTAAGGTCAGCTACAGCATTAATATATGCTTTAAGTCCTTCCTTATCATTACTAAACTCAATCTTATTACCTTTTTCATCATTGATTTCAATACCAACTGATTCTATAATATCGTCTACAGAAGAACCTTCAAGACTATTATCATCAGTTTGTTCGTTTTCTTCAAGCCAAGCTTTTACATCAGCAGCAGCTTTAAAAACATTACCATCTTTATCAACAATATCTCCGTTTTCAGCAACAGTATATTCAACACCTTCAAACTCAATCACAGTACCAGCTTCGAGCCCCCCCGTAGAAGAATTTGTATCAGCAGGGGTAGTAGGCTGAGTTTTCTCACCTGGCTTTGGTTGTTCTGTAGGTGTTGTAGGAGTAGTAGGTTCCGTAGGAGAATTTTTACCATCTTTATCAGTAATATCATTACCTTCAGGTTTAGGAGTATTTCCTGTTACATCAACAGTATCTCCAGTAGGTGTACCTCCAGCATTAGGATTTACTGTAGCACCATCACCAAAATCTAAATTTGTAATAGTCATAACTTAATTTGTTTTAATATTTATAATACTAAAGTATCTTTATCAGTTGCAAAGATAAGATTTTTATATGAATTATACAAACTTACAACTTGATTTTTAATACCTATTTCACTATTATTAACAATTTCTGTAATATTAATAATAGTATATATATAATTATTACTGTTATAACTAAATGTATCTCCAGGATTTCTCCTACGGGGCGGCTCAAATGATACATTCTATATTGTTTAAATTTGCCAAATTTAACGTGGTTTTAATAGCTTGTGAATCATATAATTTTTAAAACGATAAACTAATCATCAGTAATAAATTTAATGCTTTAAAATCAAATAAAAATATATAGAAAAACATAAAAGAACTCCCACTAACTGAAACAATATCAGCAGTGGGAGCGCAAGTAACTTGGGATGCACTACAAGTTAAAAGTTTATTACAATTACAACAATTTTAACAACAAACCTAATATTAGACCACCATAGCCAGCTATAATATCTTTAATTTCTACACTATGAGTACAATTATGTTTACTATCATACCATTCTTTCCATATCATAAATCCTGTAGCAATAATACTAGTAATTAATACATTCCACCACATCGGAATAAATAACTCTAATATATCAAAAACTATCAAACTTACAATAAGAATCAAGTATGAATGTAATAGTTTATCATTTGGAATACTAGCCAGCAACTTTATTATTTTCTCTATCATAATTTAAACTATAATTAAACATTTTATCAATACTTTTTTCACTAATAGTTATATGCCTCTTTTTAACAAAAGCTTTAAATCGTTCTTTAATATCATCCATAAGATTATCTAATGTTTACAAAATCAATCATTAAAAAATCTTTATCTGTACCTTTTTCTATATTCTTTTTATTATTACGTTTAGCATACCATCTAGGATACCAATCGTCTATTAATTTAGGAGGACAAACAGAAGAATATAATTCTTCACAAGTAGGATGATTTTTAAAATCATAAAGATTAATATGATTATAAAGACAATCTCCACAATAAAATTTAATATCAGGAAACATATCTTCAATAGCAGAACAAAAATCTTTAAAATTATCTATTTGTCTAACAGTGTATTGCTTTTTAGTTCTTACATCAAGAATAACTCTAACATAAACATCTTTTTTACAATTAAGGTCATATAAATACTCACAAATGCTAACAGCTGATTTATATATAACACAACCATGAACAAGTTGAGGCTGATTATGTTCATCAAAACGAACACGTAAATCAAATCCACGAACACCTAAATCATATTGTTCATATACACTTACATCTTGACATCTAGCAGCAAAACGAATAAGTTTCATCCACCAGGTTTTAGGAGTTAAATAACTCCATGAATTATGACTAGCTATTTTCATATTTTTCTTCAACTGAATTAACATTATTTGTCTTTATTCAAATAATATATTTCTTTTATTAAGTTTATAAGCATTAATTTTATTTCTAATAATATCTTTAACGCAAGCAACATAATAACTAATAATCATAGGAATATTATAAATTTTACAATTCTTTATAAGAGTAAGTTGTTTAAAACTTATAACAACTCCTGCTATACATAACCCTTTGATTATAGGACCATAATTACCATCAGAACCTTTTCCCCAAAGAGTAAAAGTATGTCTATGAAAATAATCTTTAATTTTATTCATATTATAAATTATTTAATATATTTATTAATTATTTTATTTCTAATTTCATTTAATGCCTTATTAGCATCTTCAGAGCCAAGAAGATTTACTACACTTGTAGTAACACCTTTTAATTGCTCTGTTAGTTCAGCTCTAGTTTTAATCATATTATAATAATTTTAATGATTCCACTTACTAGCATTTCTTGCAAAATTAGCTTTCTTAACTAAACTAGGAGAATAATCTTCTTTATTTCTAAGTACTCTACTAGCAAACTCTTGCACACCCATACCATGTTTAGTTGCAGCAGCTGTAAAAGTACCACGTTTAGAAGGAGCTATATGAATAAAACCTCCGTTACGTTTAATATACAATCCTCTACCTACAGTATTTTCCCAATTCTTTTGCGCTGAAGTAGGTATTGCATCTGGGTCAAAACCAAATCTAAGTCTTGCAGGATAAAGTTTACCATCTCTCAATTCTAAACCGCTAGGTCTATGAAAAGGTATTTCAGTAGTTACAATAAAAGGTTTACCTCCAGTAAGATCACCTACTTCAAATGTTTCCATTTTCTTATCTAATTTTCTAAAAGGAGCACTCTTAGTAAGTTTTTCTTCTCCTTTAAAAATAGCTTCAGAAGTTTTAACTGTAGCTTTATGAATATTTTTAGCTAATTTAGGAGTATCCCATTTATAAATAACATCCTCTCCTGTATCCATATAAGCATCTATAGCATCTTGTTCTCCTCGTTTAAGAGCTTCTCTAAATGCTTTAGTCTTTTGTTTATCTATCATAGCTAAATGATAAAGTCTATTGCCTATTCTATTAACTCCACCTGATAATTTATTAGCTATACCAAGAGTTAAAGGTCTTATAACTTTATTTGTAAACTTATCATCTTTTCTACTAAAAGGATGTAAATCCCAAACGTCTTTATAACGCATTACACCACTAAAAGGACTACGAATATTAATAGGATCACCAAAAAATGTATCTATATCAACATTGCCTACGTTTCCTCCAGAACCATTTACTATATCTATACCAGAATAATTAGCATCAGAAATATTAGCTAAAGCGTATTTATCTACGTTAGGATTATTTTGTACATTTGCCCATAATTGTTTAGCTATATCAGGATTATCTTTTATAGCTTTAAGATTTGGTTGATAAGCACCAATTAATGTATTAGAAGGAGCAAAAGTATTATATTTTTGCGGCATAAGATTATGCATACGCCAAGCATCTATACGAGCTTGTTTAAAATATTCAGTAGGAATTCCATATTCTTTAGCTGCTTTTTCCCAGTCAGTATCTTTAATCCAAGGCGCATTTTCAATATCTGCTTTCTTACCAGAAGCAATACCTTTTGTAACAGCTTTTGCTCTTTGCCAAACATGATCATATCCTAAAGGAGCTACATTATAATAAACGTGACCTCTAACATAATTTCCAAAATCTTTAGCTTTAGCAGCAGCAACTTTTGTTAATGGTCTAGCAGCATATCCTAATCCTTCTCCAACTAAATCTCCTATAACATCTCCACTGTATTTACCAGCACCTAGAGCTAAAAGGAAAGGGTCAATCATAGGATTCTCTAGACCTTTTTCTTTAGGAAGTTTATCTAAAGCTTCATTAACTTTAAGCCTAGTACCTTTTACTTCAACATCAGGAAGAACTATAGCACCTTTAGGTTTATCCTTTTGCCAAACTTCACCTGTATTATTATCTACATATATAGGATTAACATTATCTGTATTATAAACTATAGGTATTTCGTTATTAACAAAAGGTTTAACAGTATCAAGATGTTTTCTTTGTTTAGTCATACTTATTCTTATTAGTCTTAGCAATCTTCATTTGTGTATCCATTTGTTCTCTCTTAACTTGTCTTTCAGCAGCAGCATTATACATATCTCCAGCAAATTTCTCTCTTTCAAGATTAAGCTTTTGCTGAGCAAGATTAGTTTTATTAGCTTCTGCTTCTTGAGCAAGTCTTGTCTTAAGACCACTATCATCAGGAGTGGCAGTAAGCATACTCATATCAACATCAATATATTTAAGTTGCATTTCGTAAGCATACTTAAGTTCCATAAGACGAGCATCAACTTCTCCTTGAGCTTGTATCTCTTGCAACTTTGCTTGTACCTCTTGTGATTTTAATGCTTGTTCCATCTCTTGCATCGCTTGCTCATGTTGCCGCTTAATCTCCATATATTTTTCAATATTTTCTTTAATCATAGCAACATTATCTCCAGTAATAGCAGAAATAGCAGCTTCCAAATCACCATTTTGTGCAGCACTAAAAGCCCAATCTTTAAGTTGTTTAAGTTTATCAAGTTCTTTTTGCTCATTACGAACAGTAGTAGAATAATCAGAATTAATAAAACTATTTACATCAAGACTTAAAGTTCTATTACGACGTTGATCATCAATAAATGTAGTCTGAAGTCCATCAATATAAGCAAGTTTACCAAAGTCTATATCTCTATCATAATCAGCTCTACGCATTTCGTCAAACATCTGGAAAATAATAACACTTCCCATAGATGAACGAACAATAGCATCTTGAGTAACTTGAGCACCAGCTGATTGAGCAATATCTCCATAACGTTGCATATTCATATCAACCATCTCACGAGCTTCCATTTTAATAGACTCAATAAGATTACTAATTTGAGTTATATAATCTTGCATTTGACTTTGAAGAAATCTTACCTGCTGCATCTTAACTCCAGCAGTATCATCTTCATCATCAGCAAGAAGAACTCCATCAGCTGCCATTTTATAAATAACATCTTCTGAATTACTATTAACCAAAGATTTTGGTAAAAGTAATATTGCAAGTTTAAACTTAGCAATAACCATCTCACGATGATAAATAAAGATATTACGCATAATTTGGAACGGAGTAATAAGTTTAATGATACTAAACTTACCCATAAGAGGAAGAACTTCCATAATACCATTATAAGGAAGCTTTCCATTACGTTGATAAGCTATAGGTCTAGCTTTGATAGGATAAATACCATAACTACGTCCACCAATACGATAACCTTCATAAACTTGAGGTTCATATTTCCACTCGATATTAATATCACCAGCTTCAGGATTAAATTGATAATCTTCTTCAACTACCATTTGTTCCTCTAAACCAATCTCATTAATTCGAGTAAGAATACCTCTACGAGCTTCACCTCTCCAAACTACATGCCATACTTCATAAAGAGTACTATTATTATCATGAATACGAATAGGTTCTTTCTTAAATAATTCTCTTTCTTCTTTAGTAAACTTTTCACAATATTCAGGATACATTTCAAATAATTGGTCATATCTAAGAAGAACAGGAGCACTAGTAGAATTTCTACTTTGAGCATAAAAATCTTCAAGATACTTCCTATCTTTTTCATCAAGAACATCGTCAAAAGTATCAATGATTTGCTGATAAGACATCATCATCTTACGAGCAAACATATCAAAATCTTCTACAAGATAATTAGCATTAGGAACAGGATACGCTTCATTAACAGGAACACATTCTTTAATAATCTTATCTCCACGAACATCTGAGTAAGTATAACATTCTCCAAGCGAACACCAGTTAAACATAGCAGTGAGATAAATAATAGTATCTTTAGTTGCACTCCTAATATAATCTAATACATCTTGACCTTGCTTACTAGCATCATCAATATAAGTTTCATTAAACTTTTTAACAAAAGCCTCCATATCAGGCATAGCCTCTTGAGGATTAACACTTTCAGCAGGTTGACCATTATTTTCAGCATCTTGAACAAGTTGTTGAAGATTACGTTGAAATTCTTCCATAAAAGCTTGTTCACAAAGACGACTAACTTCTTGCTTAAGTTTAGCATTTTTTGCAAGAACAACTTCAGGATTATTTGCGCTTACTGTAAACTCATGAATACCTTTATAATACTCAGATACATAACGTCTAATAATATCAGACATAATATCAAAGTTACGCATAGTAGCAGGAAAACGAGTATATTTTTCTTGACTTGCGTTATAAGGATTAAGAGTCTTTTTGTAAAACTCATTAGGAATATCACCACGTAAGATAGATAACTTCAAATCAGTATCAGTCCTATCATTAGCTCCTATTCCAGCAGCAATAACATAATCAATAGAGTTTGCATACCAAGAAGGTTTAGCTTTCTCAGCAGCACTAACTCTTTGAACAGGAAATGTGTTAAAACCACCTAAAATTTGATTATCCATATTATTATTTATTTAAAACCAATCACGTGTAAAAATATTATTACTAGGATTATCTTTATCAATTTTCTTATGTCTTTGCATTTCTTTTTCAGCTTGTACGTCCATTTGACGCCATTGCAAACCTCTAATAATCATTTCAGAAACTCTATCAAAGTTACCTTGAGGATTAAACTTTTTAAGTTCAAGAATAGTTTGATAATCATAAATAGTATGAAAAACTCTTTTAGGTCTGCCTAATTCATCTTTGCCTACTTCTGCGTAAAGCATTTCTTTAAGCAATCGCAATCCTTCAAGTTTCTTAGTAGCACCACCTGAGTCACCTCCCATATTAACACCATAACTAGCAGTAATTTTGCCTTTAAGAGAAGTATCCCAAATTTCAACTGGATCTTTCATAAGATATTTAAGAGCGTGCCATTTAGTAAAATTACTAACAGTTTCACCTCGGTTAACCTCAACACCAGTTGTACCAATACAATTATAATAACGAGCTAGCATATAACAAATTCTATCAGCCTCTTCAAGTTTTTCTGGACGACCATAATAGGCACAAACTAAAGCTGTTTTAAAATTGTTATATTTATTAGGGTTCATCCAAACCTTAATACTATTATGAGAATGTCTATTTGTAATAGCCTTTTTCTCTTTATTAACACCAACAGGGTCATAACTAATAGAATAATACCCTGGAGGAATACCTCTTTTAACTATACCATCTTTAGGGTCTCTATATTCTATATTAACTGGATTAAACCATTTTCTAATACAACCATGAGGATGCTCATTTCCATTTCTAGGAACACCTTTAATCCAATCCCAAAAATCTACATTATATTTACCACCTTCAGCTTCAATACGAGCATTAGTTTTAAATACAACTTTATTTACATTTTCAGGATCTTCAAAAAGCCAACCATCAACATAAAATTGAAAACTATTATCACTACGAAGTCTTTCTTCCCATGTAAGCAACTCTTCACTACTGAAAAGATTTTCACTTGCAGAACTAAAAGATTCACTAGGCATATTTGCATATTGACCAAGATAGTTAATATAATCTGCAAAAGTCTTAGCGTTCTTTTTCTCAAGTTCACGTTCTTGAAACGCAATTCTTAAACCAACTTCTAGATTAGAATTACCATCTTCATCCATAGCAACCATATCGCCTAAACGACCTTGAAGTCCCCAGCAATAAGGTTTAAAATATCCACAAACTTCATCACGACAATCTTTATCCCAAACATTCTCAAAAGGCATACACTTAATAGAACGAGGATTCATAAAGTTTGCTTCAAAAACTTGCATATTACCACTAGTAGCCGTTCCCCAACTCATCATAGTACCAGTAACAAAACTACCAGTTCTCATAGCAGGTTCTGTTACAGAAACATAAGCATCAAAGTTTTCCATAGTAGAAACCTCTTCAGTCTTAACTTTAACAGCGTCCTTACCAATAGCACAATCAGGATTATTAGCAGCAGATACACTAAAAAGACCACTATTCCAAGAATCTGGATGAACAGTACCATTAGGCAACTTAAAACCTAAAATAAAGTTTTCGTTATCAGAACTAAGAATACCTCTTACAAAAGGAGTTCTAGTTTCATAGAAACGAAGATTATTTAAAGTAAAATCTGTAAGACCACCTTTTTTAGTAAGATATTTTTTGTCATCTGCAACATGAATTACAGTTTTATGATGATTAAGATTAATTTCATTTGCGCTATCAGAAGCCATAATATAAGAAAAACCTCCACGACGAGTTTTATCTATTATAAGATGAAAACCATTTCTGATAGCAAAATCCATAACCATAAACGTCCAATATTGAGCGTCTATAAATTTAGGAAAAGAATATATTTTTTTACCTGTAGCTTTACCATTAACAATTTTAATACTTTTTTCATCAAGACGTTCCATTAAAGTATAATTAAGATAATTATACATATTTCCAGGAATCCAAAGGTCTTGAAGAACGCCATTACGCATTAAACATTTAGCGGTAAAACCTTCACGTCTACGATGTTCTTCTCTTTTACGAAATTGACGATGAGGAATTGTATCTTCTTTAAGAAAAGTATACTTGTGTTCTTTATTACTAAGATAAAAATCAGCCATCTCAGTAAAAAGATGAGTATTTACAAACTTATCAGTAGGATTAATATTCATTAAAAATCCACCACTGTCTCCTATAAGAAAACAATCGTTAGGATCATCATACCCAGCATCTTTAGCATGAGTATAACGACTCTTGTCTTCCATAATATAATTAAGAAATGGATAGTCTTTTATATAATCCTCAACAGTTAATTCCATAATAATATTTTATAAAATACTTATAATAAGTAAAATAATAGATAAAGCTGTAACACCATAAGCAGTATTACGTTGTTTCTTTACTTGTTGTACTCTTTTTTCATAAGTTCTAGCGTCGTTGTCAATCCTGCGCTTAAGATTATCAATGGCGCAAGAATCATTAACAATGATAGCTTTAAGTTCTTTATTAATTTCTTTCTCATAATTTAACTCAATAAGTTTACTATTAACTTTACGTAAATCATCATAAGCAATTAAGATGGAATCTTGCCCCCCCGTAGAAGAAATTGAATCACCTTCATTTGCTAATGAGTTCGTAGAATAGCTTAATAGTGCTATCATTATCAAGAGTTTGTACTTCAATAATTTTCGCATTTTTAATAGAATCTAGTTGTTCAACTTTAATTTTAATACTATCGTTTACTTTAATAAGTGAATCTGCTTTCACAATTTCTTCTACGGGGCGGCTAGAATTAGCTTTTCTACTCCCAATAAAATATCCTATAATAAAAGTAATACAAAGTATGCTAACATTAATAAGAGTCCATTTAACTCTTTTAAGTCCTTCTTTTTCCCAATCTTCCATTATAAATCATCCTCCTCTAATAAAGTATAAGTAAAACTATCACCATAAAGTTTAGCACTTTTATCTACTAATCTCATAAAAGAACTAAAATCAATAGATTTAGCTAAAACTTGACATCCATAAGACCAACCATCTACAAGTGTACTGTTTTCTCCAGCTTTATGAATATTTATTCCAAAAACACCTTTATCAATAGAAAGTGGATTTAAATCGAACTTATCATCTTTATTTCCGTCACGATAAACAGGAATAGGTTTAGCTTGACAAAGAGCCTTATATTTACCTTTATGATAACCTATTTTCCAACATCCACGATATTGACCTGGAACAAGAATAGCTGTGCCTTTAATTGCAGTAGGATGTTCCATAGCTTTCTTGCCAGGAAGAGTAGTACACATAAAAATACGTTTTACATTTTGTTCTGTAGGAGTGTTATAAATAACAACAAAACAATCTTCAAAACGATTAGTAACCTTGTTACCTTTATGACGTACTCCAATTATGTTAAGATTATAATCTCCTTTTGTAAAAAAAGTATAACCTTTTTTAGCAAATATATTTTTAAAATCTGTATTAGCACATTTATTAAAAAGAGTTGTTTCAATCATATTTAAAAATCAAGTTTTAGTTGTTTATCAGCATTTTTATTTTCAGCTTTTAAAGCCATATATCTATCCTTAAGCATAGCAAGAGCTTCATTACGACGATAGTTAATACGATACCAAGTAACTATATCAGGTTTATCAGGATCAACATGATAACCATCAACATCTCTAAAAGGCTGACCGTATCTATTGAGTTTCCAAGCATTTCCTATATGACAAAGTCCAAGACCAACGCAAGGAATACCAAGAATCATTTCTACTCCAATAGCATAAAGAGATAATTGCATAGTATAATGATTACCATTACAATCTTGCATATGACTTAAAGGAGGAAGCATACGTTTATCAGTAGAAACCCATTCGTTTGTAAGCTGATTAGGAATAGTAGTTTTATCTTTCTTATAATAACCACTTTCAAACTTTAATCCATCACGATTAGTCTTCCAATCGAGAATAACGAAATCAGTATCACGAATACAAAGAATATCAATAGTTCCACTAATAAGATAGTCCATAAGGAAAAGTGCGATTTCTGAATAGATAGTATATCCTCGTTGGATATAAAAATCAAACACTCTATAAATTTCCTCATATTTATTACCTGTAGCTTCTTTAAAACGTTCTATATCTAATGGTTTTGGAATAAGGTTTGGAATATCAGCAACAGTAACACAACGACCAGATTCTACCATAGTAAGATATTTAATAGCATCTTTAAATTGACTAACATCCTTTATAGCATCTTCTATACCATTATGTTTATTAGTGCCTCTTTCACAGGCTTCATTCTTAATCTTATCCCATTCTTTAAGAATCTGTTTTTCTGTTTTACCTTGTTCTTTAGCTTTAATTCTAGCCCAATATTTAGTATTAAATTCTTCGTGATATTTTCCAATAAGAGTAGTAACACTAAGATATTCATTTCCTAGCGTATCTGTATAACGATGATTTTTTTCTTCAAAATACAGAAAATTACTATTATATCTTTCGTCAATATTCATAACTTAATCATCAGTTGCTCTCATACTACTTAAAACTTGCATACCACCACGAGAAATCTCAGTTTCTTTTTCATACATAAGATTCTGTTTAGCTTCTTCTAGTTTTTTAAGAAGAGAAGGAATATCAGATGCTTGTTTCTTAAAACTATCAAGAATAGGACTAATATTATTTAACTCTTCTAAACTAATAGTATTGGTAAGTTTATCACTAAGAATTTTATTTGCTTGACTAACATAAAGATTAATATTATGAATAGTCTGCATCATATTCTCAACCACTTTACCAGCCTCAGTAATATTTTGCTCATAGTATCTATCTATAAGACGTAATACAAGAGCATCAGGAACATAATTTTTAGGAAGACCAGCTTGTTCAATAGCGAGTTTAAGAGATTCAGCATCATTAAGACCTGATTGTTTAGCTGGAGATTTAGGATCACCAAGATAATAAATAATAATACATTCAGCAATATATTGAGATTTATCTTTAGTTTTATCTCTAGTATATAAACTTCTTACATCTCTATCAATTAGTTGACGAGTGTTAGGCGGTTTAGGCATACCGTCATTATCAATAGTTATAAGAGTATCGATTAATAATTTATAATTCATAAGTTGTAAATTCAAATAAAGTATAACAAATAACTCTAGCTATTTTCTCGCCTTTAGTAGATACAAGATAATTATAAAAATCTCTATTTTTAGTAACAACTTGACTAAGAGTATATCTATAAAGTCTTTCTTTTTTAATATCTATAGTTATATTATCTCTAAGTTGTTTTCTAAATAAGATATATTTATTACGGTCTAAATTTTCTTTTGCTGCTTCATTAAGTTCTTTAATTTCTTCACTATTAAGAGCCTCTTTATACTGACTTTTCTTGAAAGTACCAATATAAGGTAAACTAGTCCAACGTCCTTGACTAAGAAAATTGCTAGCATCAACCTCAAATTGATTAATAAAAGTTAGCATAAGTTCTTTGTCAAGAATATTATCATCAATACATTTAAGTATATCTTCTTTACGAACTACTTTAATATCATATCCGCCGTTAGGCATTTTAATAGTATCATTCATATGTGTACTTGTATTTATATTAGCAAGTACAGGGGAGCTTATAAGTTGTATTTAAGCCCCCCCGTAGAAGAAATTAGATTAATTTGCAAGTTCCTCAGACTTAATTTCAGCAAAAGGATTAACAAAACCTTCAAGAGGTTTCATATCATATTTACCTTTAATATCATTAATAGGAACAAGTTTAAAATCAACAAAATAATAGTAAGTTTGATCAGACATTACACTCTTAGCAAAACTACTATCTGAATTGTAAATTCTAATAACTGTATCTAAAGTAATAAGATTGTTTGGAACAGAAAGTCCATAACCTCTTTCAATATCAGCTCCAGCAATAATAATTCTATCAGCAGTTTTATAATTGCTATAATTATCATATACAATTTTATCAGCTTCCATTGGAAGATTAGCTTTAACAAAAAGAGGAATAATAGAAATAGCCATACTTCTAGACTTCTTATTAATACTTATAACCTCAGGAAGTTTAGCACGATAAACAGAAGCAATAACTGCGTAATAAGGAGAAATAGAAATATTAGCAGTTACATGATTAAGATATTCTGCTGTAATTTCACTAAGTTTTGTTGGTAATCTAAAAATAAAATCTTTCTTACCGTCAGTAACATTAAATTCTTTCATTTTAATTAATACTTTAAGTTAAACTTATTTTAACGTATTATACGTTATTTCATTATAAATATTATTTGTAGTAGCACTACTATGAGTATAATAAGAATTATATTCATGTGTAACAATTCTATTAATATTATATAGATTAATTGTTTTATTCATAAAGTTTATTCTATATTTTATTTAAATTGTTTTT
>CACXJP010000030.1 GCA_902768065.1 uncultured Erysipelotrichaceae bacterium | reverse complement strand
TAAATTTTTAGACATCCAATCCCTCCAGTTACTTATTAACTTATACCTACAAATTAAGTATTTGTCAACTCTATTCTATATATATTATATTGAAAATTAGAATTATTTTACACATTTTTAAAATTATATTTTAAAAATAAATGTATATATGTTAAAATAAAACACTGAATGAAACATTTTAGGAGGAATCACAAATGACTACTGAAAATGATATTGAAGAGTATAAAATTATTGACGAAATATTATCAAGTAATAATAGAGAAATGATAAGTATTTTAAATTCCATTTTAAATAATTACAAAATGAAAACAGATTTTTTATTAGAACAAACATCAAAATATTTAAGAGAATCAACTGATTTATTTTGGGAAAAAGTTATTAAAGATGAAAATTACTCAAATACATATTCATATTATCCTGCATATCCTTCCAATCATCTTGCTTGGACAATTGGTGAAGAACATGTAACTCAAAAAGGGAAAAAATATAGTAAAACAATTAGATGTGCTAACAACGATACATTCTTCACAATTACAGAAAAAACAGAAGACTATACACCAGACAATATAGAATGTATCAATCCTGAATCATATGATGAAATAAGTTATCAAGATGTATTCAATATAATTATTAAAAATGACAAAAACAGTATTATTAAAGATGCATTAATACATACTTTTAAAGAATTAATGTATAGTAATATAAATGAAATATTAAAAGAATATTATGATAGAATGGATAATTACAAGAAAAAAATACAAAACAAAATCAAAAAATCCGAAGAAAAAATAACTGACAACAATAGAATATTATTAATAATAAATGATCAAATATCAATGTATCAAAGAGTGTTAGAAACTTTAGGGTCATTTGATAATGATGAATTTACTATTAAAAATAGATTATTTTTAAATGACAAAGAATATAGAAAAATGAATATGTTACCATCTAAAGAAGATGTATTAAATAACATTACAGACTTTGAAGAAACAAAAGAAGAACAGAAAGAGACATTAGACGAAAAGGCATTAAAAATTGAAAAAAATAATGACAATAAATATGGTTGGACTTGGAACCTTTTCTGCAACATAACAAATGAATATACAACTTGTTATGGTAAAATTAAAAGATTTATTAATGCCCCTTCTGAATTAATGACTCTAATAAATCATGTAAAATACTTCCTTACAAAAATATCATTTACATATACAAATGATATTGATTATCCATTAGTTTCATACAATAGAAAATCTTATGATTCATCATTAGGATATGGATACTTTAGCACTTGTGAAACCGGTAATCTTAATTGTTTTATTAACAATGAAAAATCAACAGAAAATGAAATTTTAGAACACATAGCATATATAGAAGATTTAATAAAAAAATTAGAAGATTTTGATATAAAAATTGATATTACAGATGATGAAATACAAAGAGAAATGACAGATGAACTTTTAGATGATATTGGACAAGGTGCATTAGGTTATCCTCTAATAGAAGATGAAATAGATGATGATTATTTTTGGAATATGTATAGCGCGACATATAATAAACAAAATATTATAGACTACTGCAATACTGTAAAAAGATTAATATCTCAGATTAAAGAAATAATAGAATCATCTAGAGAAAATAACAAAAAAGCCGAATTTTTGAGGAAATATGTAGATTTCTATAATAAACTATTTACAAAATATGCAGCAATTACACAATATAATAAATTGCTGGATAAGTGTAACCAAAGAAAAGAAGTAATCCTAAAAGATAATTCAGATAGATATGATGAAATAGCTAGTTATGAAGAAGAAATTAATAATATTAAATCAACAAAATCTAATATTAAAAAACTAACAAAAAGAAGAGATTAATTCTCTTCTTTTTCTATATATTCTTTTACTGGTCCATAACTTCTTCTATGTTCCGGAATAATTCCATATTCTTTAATTGCCTCTAAATGTTTCTTTGTAGGATATCCTACATTATTCTTAAAATCATACATAGGATATTTTTTATCAAGTTCATATAACATCTTATCTCTTGTAACTTTAGCAATTACTGAAGCCGCACTTACAGTTATACTTTTTAAATCACCCTTGATTATTGAGGTTGTAGGAATATCTAATTCAAGAGGCATGGCATCAATTAAAATATGCTCTATCTTACATTCTTTTAAACAATTTTTAATTGCATCTTTCATTGCTAATTTAGTTGCTTCATAAATATTAACTTCATCAATTATCTTCTCAGAAATAATCCCTACTCCTATACCTAAGGCTTGTCTTTTTATTTCTTCAAAATAAAAGTCTCTTTTTTTCTCATTTAACTTTTTAGAATCAGTTAATCCATCTAAATTATAGTCATCTGGCAGAACAACACAAGCAGCAACAACAGGTCCAACTAAAGGCCCACGTCCCACTTCATCTACACCAGCAATAAAAGAAATTCCCTTTTTCTTTAAATCTCTTTCATATCTATAATTATCTTTTAAACATAAATACAAATCTAAGTCTTTAATAATCTTCTTATCCTTCTTACGATTTAGAGATTTTTTTATATTATAAATATCCTCAATAGTCATAAATTTGTAACCATCAATTTCAATATAATTATTCTTATCAAAAAAAGTGCTTGATATAGAAAAACAATCATTCATTTTTACAACATCGCCAGACTCAATACTAGTATCATAATCCCAATTAATTGAGTCATAATAGTTTTTAGAACAAGCCAAATCTATATCAGTGGTTTCATCCAGTAATCCCTGTACAACTAAACTAGCTCCTCCAATAATAATACACTCGTCTAAATCTAAGCTACATTTCCTAAGCTTATCTAATATTTCTTCTTTATTCATTATCATCTAACCTATCTACCTCTTGATAAAGCTCCTCTTCTTTTTCCAATCATTTCATACGCTTCAATAAAATCATCATCTAATTCAGTTATTCCATATCTATCATTTAATTTATCAGGATATAAATCAAATATCTTTTTTAATATAAAACAAGCGATTTGATCAATATTTAATATTTCTTCTTTAATAGAAGATAAAGCTGCTAATATATGAGCTCTTTCTTGATCTTCCATCTTAGGCCATAAAATTCCAGGAGAATCAAGAAGCTCTATATCTTTATTAACTCTTATCCAAGAAAGACTCTTAGTAAAACCTGGAGTATTACCAACACCAACACTTTTTCTACCAACCAATCTGTTAATTAAAGTACTCTTACCAACATTAGGAGCTCCAACAATTAATACACGAGCTGCTCTCTCCTTCATTCCTTTAGAAACTCTATTTGAATTGATATCATTCATAATTTCTTTTGTTTTATTAATCAGTTCATTACAATTACCATTCATCAAATCAAGACTAACCACATAATAACCAGATTCTTTATACCAATCTAATATCTTATTAGTTTCTTCTTTATCACACAAATCATACTTAGTCACAACTAATATTCTAGGTTTATCCTTAATAAGATTATCGATATCTACAATTTTACTAGATAAAGGCATTCTAGCATCAATAACTTCATAAACTATATCTATTAGATTTAACTTTTCACCAATTTCCCTCTTAGTCTTAGCCATATGACCAGGAAACCAATTGATATTGGAATTGTGGACCCCCCTATTTTTATTATTATTTTCGTCCATAACATTCATCTCCTTTCATAAAAAAGAATAATCAATTTCTCAACTATTATATCACATTTTCTTATCATTTATATAATTAAGTAAATGATTATATTCATCTTGATATTTAAATTCAATAGTTACATTTTTATTTTCATCTACATAAATGTTTTCAATAAATTCATTAATTATATTTCTATTTAATACAGTTATTTTATTGTGTATTTTTATTTTCTTTAAAAAACTATATCCTTCATCAAAATTTACATTAAGTTCAGATCTTTCGTTTTCTAACTGATTTAATTCATATAAATAATGCTCTTTAAAATCTAAATAATCTTTTTCACTTATTACATCATTTTTATAATCTTTCAATAATCCATTAATAAGTTTTTTATGATCAATTATTTGTTTATCTAATTCTACTATTCTCATCTCATTTATTTGTTTTTTATAGTCAGAAATACTATCATCAATTATATTATTTATGATTTTTTGAAAATCACAAAACAAATTTATTTGTTTATTAATAGAATCTAATACTATATCCTCTATCAGTCTTTCATATATAAAATGTCGAGTACATGTATTATAGTGATGATAAGAATTACATTGATAAAAATATCTTTTTTTATTATGTTTCATTTTGCAACCTCTTACCAAAGAACTACCACATTCTTTACATTTTATATAACCGCTAAATATATTTATATTTTTCTTTATTGTATATGTATTTCTATTAATTAAAATATTATGTACTTTATTGAAAGTCCTTTTATCAATAATTCCTTTATGAGTATTTTCAACTCTTATTTTATCTTCATCAGCTGTTACAACAATATTATGTTTTTTATGACTAACTCTTTCTCTTTTACATTGAACTAAATTACCTATATATACTTCATTCCTTAAAATATAATCTACTGTTCTTGAATCCCATTGATTTTTAATTTTTGGAGGCTTATATTTAGAGTTTTTTAAGTTTAAGTATTTACTTGGAGTTAAAACGTTCTTTTTATTTAAATATTCAGCAATATAAACTTTACTATTACCTTCCAAAGCAAGTGAAAATATCTTTTTTACTACTTTTGCAGCATCTTCGTCTATTACTAATAAATGAATGTCATTGTCATCTTTTTTATATCCAAATGGTGCCATTCTCCCAATAAAATTGCCAGACTTTTTACTTGCCTTTAAAGATGATCTAATCTTTTTTGAAGAATCACTAGAATAACTTTCATTTAATAAATTCTTAAATGGAATAATTAAGGATTTTAATGATTCAGGATTCAAATAAGAATCAACATTATCATTAACTGATATAAACCTTAATTTATATTTAGGTATAATATCTTCTATAAAATTACCAACTAAGATATAATTTCTTCCAAGCCTTGATAAATCTTTTACTATAATACCATCTATTTTTCCCTTTTCTATATCATTTAGCATTTCTTTATATGCAGGTCTATCAAAATCAGTACCTGTATATCCATCATCTATATATTGCTTATATATTTTTATATCTTTATTGTTTTTTAAATAATAATCCATTAATATTTTCTGATTTTTAACACTATTTGATTCTTCTTCGCCTTCATCAGCTGAAAGCCTTTGATACATTCCAATTATCCATTTTTTCTGCATCAATAACACCATCGCTTTCTAAATAACAAACCATATTCTCATATTCATCTTGATATTTGAATATTACATCAATAACACCATCTTCATGAACCAATATATCTTCAATCAATTCATTAACAATTTCTTTAGTTAATTTAGGATATTTTATGTATTTAGATAATCTATCATCTGTAATCATTTCATAGATAGCATCTATATCACTTTCTTTATATCTTCTTAATATTAATCTTTTTGTCTCTATTCTTGGACTAAGCATAAAATCAACTCCTGTTTTTTTATCATAATATTATTTTCTTCTAGCCTTAATAAGACTATAGTCATCTTTATCTACAGTACTTGAAGTAATTTCTTTAAAACCAACTTCTCTTAATATTTCTAATTCATGTTCTACTGTAAGTGGTGTATCTATGTGTTTGTAATTTTCTATATTATGTTCTAATTCATATAATTGATGTTCTTCAAAATCTTCTGTTAAAGCAATACGATCACAATTTATGAATTGACCATTTGTTTTTAAACAATTATATATTTTCTTATATAATTTTTCTTTTTCTTCTCTTGTAAAATGGTGTAGTGCTGATGTTGATATTACAGCATCATAATTATCGCCAAATTCTACTTCAAAGAAATCACCACATATTGTAGTTACATGTTCTGCGAAAGGTCTTTTCTTTAATTCTTCAAGCATGTTTTCAGTAATATCTATGACTGTTACTTCAATAGTTGGAAACAACTCAAATAAGTGAATTAATTCTAGTCCAGTTCCTGCTCCTAAGTCTAGAATCCTTTTTGAATCTTTATCTAGATTGTTTGCTAATTCTTTTTTTGTATTCATAAATTCTTGGTGACTAGCATCATATTCATTAATTTTCCAGTTAAAGAAAGATCTTTGTTTTTGGTTTCTTTCATATAAATTCATAATTATACCTCCATGTTTATATTAATATTATTTTTAATTAAATCTTTTATCTCATTATCATTTAATTTTATACTATTAACACATAATTGTGTTGCTATGCCATGAGTATAGAATCTTACCTCACGATATACTTTTTTGGCTTTTTCTAAAGATATTTTATATTGCTCTACCATTGCTTTTATTGTTTCCATGTTTCTATCTGTATTTAATACTTCATTTACTGTTCTAGAACCAGCTAAGTCAGCCATAAACATAGAAAAGAATATATTAGGTTCTTTTTTAGCATATAGAGCATAAGCATAACTTATCGTATATAAGTAATCTTCTTTATCTACATATTTATGGATAAAAGATTCATAATCTTTTCTTAAATAGTTCTTAAGATCTTCTTTATACATATCAAAGTTATTATAATTTTTAAAAATTGGTTGTGTTGAACAGCCTATATATTTAGCTAATTCTCTAGCGGTTAGATTAGAGTAGCCTTTTTCTTTTATAAATTCAACACTTTTTTCTAATATATATTCTTTAGAAAATTTTATAGTTCTTGCCATAAATACCACCTCACAAATGTATTAAATAACATTTGTTATTTATTATATGCTAATTAATGTAATTTGTCAATATAAAAATAACATTTGTTATTTTTTTGTACTATGCTAAAAATATTTTTTTCTAATATTTAAAAATGTAAAATAACGCTAATGATTATTGAATTATTTTTATTATTATTATAAAATTTAAGTAGGTTAGAATATAGGAAAGGAGAGATATATTAATGGATACAATACTAGATGAAACTGCTATTGAAAATCTTAGAGTTGATATAGAGAATTTTAAAAAATGTATTACAAATACTTGTGATCAAATCACTGAATTAATAAATCGTTTTGAAGCACAAGATGTTTCACAGAGCTTTTTTGTTAGTGGTAATTTTGGTAATGATAGTAAAGAAAGATTGTTAGCGATAAAAAATGCCTTAAACGATTATTTAGATATTGTTTCAGGTGATGGTCAATTAATACAACAAACTAATATTTTTTTAGATGAACAAATGCAAAGAATAAAAAGAAATTTATAATATAGTAATTGAAGGGAGTATTGATTATGAAAAATTATTTTAAAGTATTATTCCTATTATTTATTACATTTATAGGAATTAATGTTTATGCAGCTAGTGATTTATTGGATGATAATAATATGTATAATAGGGCATATAAAAATATTCACTTGGCTATAAGTGATGTTAAGAATGCTAATTTAAATGATGCTGAATCTATTAATAATATGATTAATTTTACTCAAAATGGGACTTATTATGATAAGCCACATTGTTATCAAGAATATTATCAGTTATTAGGTCTAGGTGATGGAGTATGTTCTAGTTATAATGAAGCTGCTAGAGAATTATCTCAAATGAGTGGAGCTAATTGTTTTAATATAATAAGCAGATCAGCTGATCATAAAATAACAGCTTGTTATTATGATAAAGATTGGCACTATTATGATGCTACTGGAGGATCACAACCAGATAACAAGGCTTATAATGCTAGAGCAGAAATATCTTTTAATGCTGGATTTGTTTCTACATATAATCCAAATAGTCCATATGATATGGGAGGTTGGTTTTTTGGACAAAATCAATCTACTAATTTAACATCAACCGGAGAGTTTAGTTTAATGTTTCCTATGCCTGTAGGTGGAAGTGTATCTGAAAAACATCTTCATAGTTTTTACGATAATACTTATTTATATGATTTTGATATTCTTCCTTTAGAAGATTATGCAATACTTTATCGTAAAAATAGATCAACTGGTACAAAAGCAGAAATAGCTAGAGTGCCATATAATGCTAATTTAGGAGGAATTAGTGGTCTAGTTAAAGATTATAATTATTTTTATTTCTTAAATTATGCTGATGGTAATAAACCATATCGTATGAACTTAGATGGTTCTAATAAAACTAAAGTATCTGATACAGTAGGTATTAATATTTGGAGAGAATTTGATTCTATTTATATTTATGATACTAATAAGAATAATGTAAAAATAGCTACTATGAGTAGTTATCCTAAAACAGCTACATATACAGTAAATGATGGTACAAGTGCTTATAAAATAATTTATGTTTATAATAATAATGGGGCAACTATTATTGATGTAGATGGATTATTAAATGATACTCCTACAGGTGTTATTCAAGTACCAAGTACTTTAGGAGGCCATCCTGTTATTGGTATAGCACCATCTGCTTATCGTAGTTTTGATAATAGTGTAGTTACTGAGAAATTAGTATTACCTTCAACACTTTTATATGTTGGAGGAGATGCTTTTAGATATAGTAATATCAAAGAAGTAGTTTTAAATTCTGGATTAAAAGCAATTGGAAATCTAGCTTTTGATTCTAGTAAGATATCTACAAAAGTTACTATTCCAAGCACAGTAACATTTATTGGAAGAAGTGCTTTTTCAAATAACAAAATACCAAGTGTAGAAATTCCTAATGGTATTAAAGTATTAGGAGATAGTATATTTGAAGATAATAAGATTACTTCAGTAGAATTGCCTTCTTCACTTGAAGTATATACGGGATCTTTTGGAGGGCCTTTTGGAAATAATAATATTGAAGAGTTATCTTTTAATTCAAATATAAAAGAAATAACTATAGGATCATATCATGAAAGTTTAAAAAGAATTTTTATTAACGGAAGTAATTTAGATTATGTTAATATCAGTGGTTTAGACGATGTAGAAGTATATGCTCATAGCAATACTAAGACTGCTACTACATTGACTAATGCAGGTATTGATTGGATTGATATAGATAATATTACTTATACAATTGAATCAGGAGAAGATAATATTACTATTGATAAATCAAGGGGATCTATAGATTTAGATTATACAATTAAACCAAGTTATGTAAATTACACTACTAGTTGGTCTAGTAGTAATCCTGATGTTGCTACTGTTAAGAATGGTAAAGTTACATTATGGATGGCAGGAAATACTACTATTACATTAAAATTATCAACTGGTGTAAAAAAAGAATTTCATTTGACGGTAACTGATAATCCAATTACTTCAGTAAAATTAGGAATTCCGACTAGTACACCTTTCCGTATAGGAACACGATTTAAAATGAATATAACAGTTACTCCTAGTGATGCTGATATTACTGGTTTAACTTATACTAGTAGTGATCCTAATGTATTAAGAATTAATGAATATGATGGTAAATATATTGATTTTGAATTATTAAAAGGAGGAGAGGCTACTCTTACTATTGATACTCCAGTTGGTGTAAGTGAAGAAACTAAATTTAAAGTTTATTATAGACCAAAGAGTATTGCTATATCTGGTCCTAGTGATCCAATCTATCTTGGTGATACATTTGAAATTACTAGAACAATAGTTGCTGATGGTGAATGGGAAGACTTTTATTACTATGGTGTTTCTAATCCAGATGTATTAGAAATATTAGATGATGGAAGAATGTATGCTAAAGGAGTAGGAACTAGTCAAGTATATATATATGAACCAGATAAACCAAATAATCCTAAAGCTTCAGCATTTATTACAGTAAAAGCAATACCAGTTTCTAGTGTTTCTTTAGATAAAACAAGTATATCTTTAGAAGTAGGAGATACTGATAAGTTAACTGCTACTGTATTGCCAGAAAATGCTGGAGATAAAGCTATAAAATGGTCAAGTAATAATACAAATGTTGTTACTGTAGATAATAATGGAAACCTTACAGGAATAGGTGTTGGTGTTGCTACTATTTATGCTAGATCAAATGCTGATAGTACTATAAATGCTACTTGTCATGTAGTTGTTAATCCAAAAACTATTCCAGTAACAGGTATTAGTTTAAATAAAAGTTCTATTACATTAGAGGAGAAAAAGACTGAGACATTGACTGCTACTATTACTCCAAGTGATGCTACTAATAAAGCAATTACTTGGTCAAGTAGTGATACTACTATTGCTACAGTATCATCTACTGGTAAAGTAACAGCTAAGAAAAAAGGTACTGCAACTATTACAGCTACTACTAATAATGGTAAAAAAGCTACTTGTACTGTTACAGTAATTGAAATACCAGTTAAGAGTATTAACTTAGATAAAACTAATGTAGAGTTACTTGTTGGTAAAAGTACCACAATAAGTGCTACTGTATTGCCAGTAGATGCTGCTGATAGAAGTGTTACTTGGACAAGTAGTGATCCTAGTGTAGCTAGTATTGAAAATAAAATAATAACTGCTAATAAAGTAGGAACAGCTACTATTACAGCAACGACTAGTAATGGTATAAAAGCTACTTGTATAGTTAAAGTTACTAGTAATGAAATAGCAGTAACTGGTATTACTTTAAGTGAATCATTCTTTATTCTAAATGAAGGTGAAAACAAAACAGTAGTTGCGACTATTATGCCAAGTAATGCTACTAATAAGGCTTTAACTTGGACTTCATCTGATTCTAGTGTAGCTAGTGTTGATCAGAATGGAAAAGTTACAGCTTTAAGAGTAGGAAAAGCTACTATTACTGCTACTGCAGTTAATGGTCAAAAGAAAGCATGTGTTGTTGAGGTAAAAGCGCCATTAAAGAGTATTAGTCTTAGTCAAACTAGTATTACTCTTAAAAAAGGAGAAAAAGCTAATTTAAGTGTTATTTATAATCCAAGTTATACAACTGATGATAAGAAAGTAACTTGGACATCTGATGAGAGATATATTGCTGATGTATCTTCTACTGGTGAAGTTGAGACATACTTTGTAGGAGAAACAAAAATTCATGCTAAAGTAGGTAATTTTGAAGCAATATGTACAGTAAAAGTTGTAGATGAAGATGGATTATCATTTATAGATGTTACAAAGGATGCTTGGTATTATGATTCAGTAAAAGAAGCATTTAATAGAGGTATTATTGCTGGATATAATGCTACTACATTTGGTCCAGGTGATAAAGTAACACGAGGCCAATTAGTAACATTCTTATATAGATTAGAAAAATCACCTGCTGTTTCTGAAACATCTAAATTTAGTGACGTTAAAGAAGGAGAATACTATACTAATGCAATTAAATGGGCTTCAAGTAATGATATTGTTCATGGTTATGGAGGAACTACTAAGTTTGGTCCTGATGATAAAATAATAAGACAAGATTTAGTAGTTATCTTAAACAACTATGCTCGATATAAGAAAGTAAATCTAGATGATAGCTACGATTTAAGTGGTTTCAGTGATTGCAATATTGTAAAAGATGGTTATGCAGAGCCAGCAATTAAATGGGCTGTTAAGAATCATGTAATGAGCGGAAAAAATATTAATAATAAAAAATACATAGCTCCATTTGATAATACTACAAGAGCTGAAGCTGCTGCGATGATAGTTAATTTTACAAATACATTTAATATAGAGAACTAGAATAATAGTTCTCTTTTTCTTATAAAAAAACTATCTAAAACATCTTAGAATAGTCTTTTTATTCGTTCTTCTTAAAGTGATGAAAAGAGATAAAGAATAAAAAGAGATACCAAATGGTATCTAAAAGCAACTATTAATTAAATGGTTATTTATAATAGTCCAAACATTTTATTTATCTTTTTTAATTATTCTTTGTCAATGTAAAGTTTGAATCAAAGAATACTGAACCATAGCCACCGGCAATTTTAGAACAGTCTCCTGCCATACTTAAAAATGATGAATATTTTTCTGAACAATCAGCTCCAGGACCGCAAGTAGATGGTCCTTCTTTTAATAATAAAGCATTTTCTATTATAGTATAGTGTCCAGTAAAGTATTGTTCCATACCACTCTTTGTTAATTTATAAGTACCATCTTCTTTTAAATCAAGGGTTATTGTTCCAGTTGTATTTTGAATATCATTTCCATCTTCATCTTTATAGTTTTTTTCTTTAATAAAATCTACTACCCAATGAATAGAAGTCATAATATCATAATATGAATATCCAACTTCTTCTGCTTCTTTAAATAATTTGTCATAATAAATTAAATTATATTCATCTTCATCTACATATTTAGTTTTAATTAATTCTTTTATATAATTATTTAATAATAAATTATTTAATTTATATTCTTTTTCTATTTTTTCTATTTTATTATTATTACTATTTAATAGTTGCTGATTTTCGGAAATCGGATTAACCGCTACCCGATTTTCAGGTTGCGGCACTTTATCTTGATATAATAATCTATCTGGAACTTCTTCAATATCATAAATTACTTTAGTATAATGACCATTCTTATCTCTAGGTTGAGTTATTTTTACATAACCAGCTTTCTTTAAATCATCTAATGCAGTGTTAACTGCTGCCTTCCCTTCTTTGCATATTGCTACAAGTCCATTAAAAGAAAAACTCCAGTCTGGAGGTAATGAAATCATTTTAGTTAATAATCCTAAACCTTTTAAACTAAGTTCTGGATCTCTTATTGTTCTATTATCAATCGTTGTATAATTTCCGTGTTTATGAAATCTAAAAACTGTTTCACTCATCTTTCCATACTCCTTTCTTTATGTCTTGTGTAATAATCAACTGCTTTAATTACATAATCTTCAACTTGATTTATTTGAATATTTCTAGGTAATACTTTTTGTAATTTATCTGCATTAAATTTATATTTTGGTATTTGATTAGGCTTTTCTTGTGAAATTAAATCTACGATTTTTTCATTTGTAAGTTCTCCTTTTTGAGATAATTTTTTTAATATAATTGCTTGTGCATGAGATGGTGTTGCATCATTCATTTCCATAGCATCTAATAATAAAGTTTGTTGTTCTTTATTAAGATAAGAAATTTCTACAGCAGGATTAAAGGCAATCTCCTTGTTATCAACTTTATCTAACAATTCAGGTATTAAATCATTTAAGTGAATATATCTCGATACTTGTCTTCCACTATCACCTTGTTCTTCACCAACTTCATCTCGTGTTTGAACCTTTAGGCCAACTTGTCCTGAAGTCTTTCCTTGATGATTTAATGCATCTAATTTCATTTTATATGCTCTTGCTTTTTCACTTGGTAAAATTTCTTCTCTGTGCATATTAGAATCAACCATATAAATAGTAGCTTCATCATTATTCATATTTCTTATAATACAAGGCATGGTTTTTAATCCTACTAATTGACTAGCTAGTTTTCTTCTATGTCCTGATACTATTTCATATCTATCATCTTTCTTTCTTACAATAATCGGTTCTAATACTCCATTACTTTTAATTGATTCTTTCAATTTGTCTAACTCATCATTGTTTAAAACTTTAAATGGATGATTAGGAAATTCATCTAATAAACTTAAATCTATTTCTTCAATCTTTTCTTTTTTAGCATCATCTCGCTGTGCTTGTGTAGTAAAAAAATCATCTACTGTAAATGGCATTGGATCTAGTATGCTCTTTTTCTCCATCTCTAACTACCTCCTTTGCAAAATCTTGATAAGCAGCAGCAACTTTAGAATTCTTATCATAAGTAAATATTGATTTTCCATAACTAGTTGATTCAGCAACTTTAATTGCTCTAGGAATTTGAGTATCATACATCTTAAATATTGTTCCATATGATTCCATTAATTCTTGTCTAATTTGTCTTGATAAATTTGTTCTTTGTTCTACCATTGTTAAAAGTAATCCTCCTATTTGTAAATTAGGGTTTATATTTCTTCTAACTTTACCAACAGTATTTATTAACTGTCTCATACCTTTTGTTGCTAAAAACTGTGATTCAACAGGAATAATAACTTTATCAGAAGCAACTAAAGCATTTATTGTTATCATTCCCAAACTAGGCATACAATCAATAATAATGTAGTCATAATCTTTTTTAAGTGATTCTATTGAATTTTTAATCGTATATTCTCTACTCATTGCATTAACAAGTTCAACTTCCATACTCGATAATTCTAGATTAGAAGGTATTACATCAACACCTTCTTTTTGTTTTAAAACTGCTTCTTTAGAATTTATATCTAAATCTCTAACAGATCTTTCCATTAAAGTTGCAAGTGTTATTGGAATATCATCTGTATTATGCCATCCAGCATAAGTAGTTAAATCTCCTTGAGGATCTGCATCAACTAATAACACTTTCTTATTTAATTTTGTTAATGCGACTCCCAAAGAAAAAGCAGTAGTAGTTTTACCTACACCACCTTTTTGGTTAGCTATTGCTATTACTTCACATTTATTCATTTTCTTTCTCCTTTCGTTTTTTTGCATAAAAAAAAGAACTATACTCATCACTAAATATAGTTCTAATTACAGGGGGGGTCCACAATGCAATCTCACTTCTCGATTTCTACCCAAAAAATGCATATTATTTTATTAAAAAACCATAAAAAAACACTTTTTAATGTTTTTTTTGCAAAAAAGTGTAATATCTAAATATCAAAAATTCGTTGGAAAATAAAGAAATTGTATGAGGGGGTCCCCAAAAACAATTACAACCAGTTTATATTAGTTTTATTTTCATTCATTTGGATCAACTCCTTTTTTCTATATTATTATACCATCACCATCATAAAGAAGAATCAAGTCTTCTCTGTTTGAATTATTTATTAATTCTTCCTTTTTGTTTGCATGTGGAACTACTTCTCCATCTACAACACCAAGTGCAGTAAAATCTTTCATGTTAACAAAATTATCTTCATATATTGCATTCAAATCAATCGTAGTTCCAAGTATTTGACTGCCTGAACTTGAACCTATATATTTTTTACCCCTATTTATAAAATCTTTTATAACTTCACCAAAATTATATTTTTTAACCATATCAAGAAGATAAATAGTGTTTCCACCCATCATATAAATAATATCAAAATCATCTATATTAATATCATTGCCTATTTTATATTCAACAATATTAGATTCATCTATTCCTAAATCCAAAATGGTTTTATACTCTTTAGCAACCCAATCTTTGTTATCATCCTTTTCTCCATCAACTGCAGTTGTAATGTATAAAACTTTTTTATTTTTCAATTCGTCTTTAGATATAATTTTATAGAATTTGTTTTTAAATTCTTCATTTCTAAAACCACATGATGTTAATACAATATTATTCACTTATTTCACCTCTTTTTTTATTGGTCTTGACTAAAATGTTATCAACCAATTTAGATTAGTTTTATTTTCATTCATTTGGATCAACTACTTTTATTTACTTAAATTATCTACAATTATTTCAGTCCACAAATTCATTCTAGCCTCATTAGCTTCTTTTGTAAACCAAGCATATTCACTAGTAACCATTACATTACCATCATAACTACTTAATTCTTTGTTTGGTTCTTCCAGTGCATATCCAAACAATTCATTATTTTTAATTTTTTCTTCAATTAAACCATAATTAAATAAACTATTACCTGTACAACTAATAAAGATACAATTAGTTTTAAGTTTATTTAACAATTCATCAGTTATTAAATTCTTAGTTTCATCATTAATTGATAAACATAAATATATTACATCACACGTAGAAAATAATTCTTCTAATGATATATACGTATAATTACATCCTTTTTCTTTTCTATCCCAGTAGCATACATTCATTCCAATGCCATTACAAATATTTGCAATTCTACTACCTATATTACCAAATCCAACTATACCCACTTTTTTATCTTTTAACTGAATTTGTTCATACATAGGAGTGAATTCTTGTTTATTATTTGAAGAGGTATTTTCTTAGCACAGTTAAACATATACATAACTAAATATTCAGCTACACTATCAGCAGCATACCTAGGTATATTAAATACTTCTATACTACTTTCATTACAGTAATCTAAATCAATATAACTTTTATCAGTAGTACCTAAGAATATTGCTTTTAAATTTTGAGAATGTTCTAATATTCTTTTTGGAAAATCCCATCCTCCAAAATCAGGATCATAAACAATTACTTTTTCACTAGAATCATTAATTATATTTTCTATATAATTATTAGAATCTAAAAAGACAATTTCTCCATACTTTCCAATATTTTCTTTTTGAGAACTACTAAATAGTTGTTCTTCACCTACTACATATACTTTCATATACTTCACCTCTTTTATATTAGGTTAACCGTCAATATCAAGTATCAAATACTATGTTATTTTTGGCTAATTTTTATATATTTTTAATATTTTTAATATTTTTTAGTAATTATTTATCAAATTATGTAATTACTAAATATTTGTTTCCTCTTATTTTATAGGAGTTTCATGAATGGCTAGACTAAATCAACATCAACCAATTTATGTTGGATTTTGTCGAATTTTGTTCCATTAACTATCACCTCCGTTTACATTTTCTATAATAACTTCTCCATCTCTAAACGCTTTATATTCAATATTATCTTTTTCACAAATATTGACAATTTCATCTATTAAATATGCCTTATGATAATTAGATTTATAATGTGGAATAAACGTATAATCAATAAATCCTATACCTTCATATATTATTTTACCTTTATTATAAAAATCAATTGGTTCATCAACAGACTCAAATATATCTAATCTTTTTGATAATACACAACTACCAGCACTATAGCCAATATATAAATAATTATCATTATTACTTATTTTCTTCAAAAAAGTGTCAAATCCGCTATATTTTATTGCTTGCCTTAAAACAAATACGTTCCCACCCATTACACAGAATGCATTATAATTTTGACAAATTTTGTTTAATTCATCATGTTTACCAAAATATTCTTTTAAATCAATAACAGTTACCTCAAAACCTATTTGCCTTAACAAATTTATATCTTCTTTAACATTATTATTAATTTTATCTTGGCCTTTAGCATCCAAAGCATTAAATATTAGTAAAATCTTATTATTATGATTGCTTATCCATCTTTTTAAATAATCATATTTATCTCCAAATTTTTGAGATGATAAATAAAGTATCATTGTTACCTCCTCAAATCATTTATAAACACTACTTACTGCATTACTTAAGCATTCAGAAGCTGTTAAATTGCATTTAGAAAATTCAATTTTCACAAATTTACCATTACATTTAAAAATATATGGATTTTTTGTATTTTCAATAAAATCTAAAATTTTCTCATACTCATTTTGTTTTTTACTTATCTTAACAGTAGATATATCATCTACATCATCTAAAGTAATGTCGTCAAAAGAAACATTTTTACATCTTTCTAATTTTTCTCTTAATTTTTTCACATCATATTTTTTCATATACTTAAGCCACCTTTGTTTAAACACTATAATTAAATTTCCCTCATTTACTTTATTCCTTCAAGTTTCTTTTGTTCTTTATTTTCTAGTTGTTTCTTTTCTCTTTCAAGTTCTTTTAAACTTTTCTTAGGTGTTGGCATATCTTCTGGCATTGTTCCACCAATATCTGCAATTGCTTTTCTTACTTTTCTTCCAACTTCATAATGTACATTTTTTGCTTCTTTATCACCTTGTACATTATCTTTAATTAATCTTTGTTTAGTTTGATTTATCCTGAATAAATTAGCAACTAATTCATCTTCATTCATATTATCTAAAATATCTTCTCTATAGCGTAATTTTTTTCTTTTAAAAATATCATCAGCTGTTTCTCCATTATATAAGCCTTTATATCCTGCATTATGAAACTCAGCCATATTTTTAACACCAGCAGATGATGCAACTTTTTGAAGAGTATAATTACCCTGTTTAGTTAATTTTCTTTGATAAAATCTTTTTTCATCATCTGATAACATATCATATTCTTGTTCAGTTATTTCTTGTTTCCTTGTCTGAATTGCAAAATAGGTTTGTCCTAAAGCAACAACTTCTTTGCTTGGATCAGCATTTTGTACTATTAAGTAGCATATGTATCTTGATAGTTTATAATCTTTAATAATTTCTTCTTTTCCTTTTCCGGTTTTTATTGGCTTGTTGACTTCAACAATCCAATCTTCTTTATCAGAAATACTATTTTTTGCAGATATTACAGCTTTATCTATTACTTTTTGAAAATTTCTCCAATCTTTATATTCTAATACTTTTTGCAATTCACGAGCATACCAATACTCCTTTCCGTATTCATCAATATTTTTTATACTCTCAAAAATACTATTAGTATAATTATCTTTGTTATCTATTTTCTTCATTATTACCTCCTTTTCTATTATTAACGTTAAATTTTTCTTTACGTCTCCATTTCCTCTGTTTTTATATTTTTCGTATTAAAAATATTATTATTTTGTAAAATAGTTTTTCTATTTTTTTCTTTATTTATAAGGGTTTAATCAGAGTTTTCCTTTAGTCCCCACTTCCCAATTGATTTGGCTCTTTTGAAACACCTTTTCATTATCTTGATTATTCATTAGAAATCACTTCCTTTTTTCTATAATATTATATCATAATTATTAAATAGAATTTATATCTTCCTTAAAATTAACCTCAACACTTTTATCTTCATGAATAAAAATATTTTCAATATATTTTACAATTCTATTTCTTGTTAACGCTTTTATTTCTTTGTTTTCTACTCTTTTTAAATTCATTTGTTTTAATATTTCATCGTATAATTTATTTTTTTCAATAGAATGATTAGTGCAAAGATCATTTGTTATATAACTTTTACAATAATAGTAATCTTTATTTTTCCCTTTCTTTATATACATTGACTCGCCACAATCCTTACATTTAAAATAACCAGATAAAATATCTTCTCCATTACAAATTTTATTTCTTTTAGGTGCTTTTAATAGATGTTGGACTTTATTAAAAGTATCTTTATCAATAATTGCTTTATGATGATTTTCAGTTATCGTCCATTCTGATTCATCATTTAATACTTGATTGTGATTTCTATAACTTATATTTCTATATTTATTTTGTATTAAAGTTCCTATATAAGTTTCATTTTTTAAGATTCTATCAACTGTTTTAGCTTTCCACTCTCTTGTACTACTTTGTTTAGATTTACCTATATTATTTTCAAATTTATAAGTTGCTGGATTCGGAATATTATTTTCATTTAAATACTCTGCTATTTCTATTTTTGATTTACCAGACAAATACATTTTAAATATATTTCTTATATTGTCAGCTGCTACTTCATCAATTATAAAATAATGATAATCCTTAGGATCTTTTCTATAACCATATGGCACTGATGAACCTACATGTAATCCTTTTTTCTTATTAATATCAAAAGAATTTTTTACTTTCTTTGAAGTTTCATATGCAATGTAATCATTCATTAGATTTGTAATTGGTACATCAATTCTTTCCATAATATTTTTGGTTTTTAAACTATCTTAATTATCATTAATAGAAAATACTCTTACATTAAGTGATGGAAAAATATCTTCAATATATTTATTAACCTCTATATGATTACGACCAAGTCTAGATAAATCTTTAACCATTATCATATTAATTTTACCTTGTGTTATGTCATCTAATAATCTATTAAATCCTGGTCTATCTAGGGATGTACCACTATAACCATTGTCAACATAGAACTCTTTTAATTCGCAATCTAATTCAATATTAGCAATTATTCTAATTAAATCCATTTGTCTTTGAATACTATCTGATTCACTATAATCATCATCTCGTGATAATCTAACATAACCACCAACTTTATA
>CACXJP010000029.1 GCA_902768065.1 uncultured Erysipelotrichaceae bacterium | reverse complement strand
ACTGGTACAACACCAAGTGGATATGTTTTGCCAAGTGAGAAAGAATACTATCCTGAAACAATCGTAAACTTAGATTCCTTAAAAGCAGGAGATGTATTTAATGGATATCGTTTCTTAGGATGGACAACAACAGATGTAACAATCAGTAGTGATAGAAACTTTACAATGCCATCAACTAATGTTGTTTTAGTTGGAGAATTTGAAGAAGTAACCTATAAAGTAACTTATCAATTTTATGATGGTGTTTTACCTCCGAATGCAGAGAATTATTTACCTCAAGAAAGGTCATATAAGCCAGGAGAAACTGTTACGACAGAGAATGTACTTGGAGAGCCAACTGGATATAAATTCTTAGGTTGGTATAAAGAATCAGAATTTGAAATGCCTGATCATGATGTAACAATTTATGGAGAATGGAAAGTTCAAACAGGAACTTTTGAACCAACAATTACAAAAACAGTTATTAGTAATAAAAGTTATTATCGTGTTGGCGATGCTGTAAGATTTAAAATAACTGTTTCAAATACCGCATCATTTCCAATAAGAAATGTAATAGTAAAAGAAAATAATAACAATTCAGCTTTTGAGTCAGGTACAGGTTACACAGTTCTTTCAGATCATGTAGCAAATATTGATACATTAGCAGCTAATTCAAGTATAGATTTGTATGCGAGTTATACAGTTTTAGCAACTGATAGTGGAACTATTACAAATGAAGCTGAGATAAAAGGTGCTTTGGCAGATAATGATTATCAATTAGTAGATAAAGAATATAAAGCAAGTGATAGCTTCAAAATTCAATCAAAAATTACGGTATGTAAAGAAATAAGTAGCTCTTATAATGAGAATACATTCCAGTTTCATGTAACGGGAACAATTAATCAATATGAAACATGGATAACTCTTGAAAAAGATGAGTGTGAAACAATATTTGTTGATCCGTCAACATATAAAATAAAAGAAATTGTTCCACAAGAGTATTCAATTAAACGTGTTACAGGAGCAATTACTTCAGATGGAAGTAATCTAATCGTAGCAGAAGGACATGATTATGAAATTACATATACAAATGAGTTTGTAAAAAAAGGATTCTTACATTCATTTGGTAGAGTAGTAAATAAGGTTGTACAGGGAGGTAGTTAAGATGAAGTTTAGAAAAATAAAGAAAAAACCACTTATCTTTCTCCTTGTGTTATGTTTATTAGGCATTGTTGGAACAACTTTTGCGTATTACTATACGGAAATAGCAATTCCCAATCAATTTAAAGCAATGACCTATAATGTAACAATAGAAGAAGAATTCAATGATACATGGGGAACAAAAAAAGTAAGTTTCGTAAATAATGAAGAAACAAATACCCCAGTAGTTTTAAGAATTAATTATAACGAATTATGGAGAAAAGAAGTGAATGGAGTTAAATTATCATTAGATAACAATGTTAATGGAGTAAATGTTGTAACAAAGAATTGGACAACTGCATTTACAAATGATTTTGTTGATGGTGGAGACGGATGGTACTATTACAAAAAAACACTAAATGCTGAAGAGTCTGTACAAGTACTTAATTCAATTTCCTTAAATGAAAGTTTGATTAGTACGTCGCCTTATTACAATGATTATAAAACTTATACTTATGAATTGGATTTTAATTTTGAAGCAATTCAAGCCAACAGTTCTGCAATTTCTGAAATTTGGGGCAAGAATGCAACAATTACAGGGGGGGATGTAACTTGGTCGTGATAAGGAAATCAATTCATATATTAGCTGTTATCTCATATGTATTAATTATTGTTTATGCAATTGTATGTATACCAATGATATTTGGGCATCATCCAGTAGTTGTACTATCTGGTTCAATGAAACCAACATATAAGGTAGGAAGCGTTATTTATTACAAAAAAGTTTCACAAAAAGAGTTAAAAGTTGGAGATGTAATAACGTTTAATGCTAACAATAATAAAATGGTTTCTCATAGAATTGCAAATATTGATAATGGATTTATTGAGACAAAAGGAGATGCTAATAAAGTGTCAGATGTAAATAAAATCCGTTATGAAAATGTTAGAGGAAAGGTTGGGAAATTAAGTATACCTTATGTTGGCTATTACATCAAAACAGTAAATGATAATCTAACACTAGTTGTAATAGTCACTATAATAATTTTGGTATCTGAGTTTCTGATTAGCAACACAGAAGCTTTTGATATAAATAATAAAAATGGGAGGAGTGAAAAAGATGCAGAAAATTAAAAGTAAAAAATCATTAGTTGCATTATTATTAGTTGCTGTATTAGGAATTGTAGGAGCAACAATTGCTTACTTTACAAGTACTGACACATTTGAAAATCTTTTTGGTACAAAGCCATATTCAATGGAGGTAGTAGAAACATTCGAAAGTCCTGATGATTGGACACCTGGTACAACTACAAATAAAACCGTTGTTGCAACTAACAAAGGTGATGTAGAAGCAGCAGTACGTGTTTCTTATACGGAATCTTGGGTAGATGCTAATGGAGATCCACTTTCATTAACCGATAGTGCTACTCCAACTCCAAATAGAGCAGCAATCATAAATTTTGCTAGTGATTTAAGTACTAAATGGACTAAATCAACTGAAGGTGGAAAAGATTATTATTACTATAAGACAAAACTTGCTAAAAATGCTAGTACAAGTTCTTTAATTCAATCAGTTACATTTAATCCAAATGTTACAATTAGTACTAGTGATACTTGTACATATACTTTAAATGATAATACTACAACAACGACTAAACCTGATGATATGACAACAGTAAAATCAGTTACATGTAGAACTACTACTAATGGATATGCTGGTGGTACTTATACTTTAACTATTACAGTTGAAACAGTACAATATGATCAATATCAAACTGTATGGGGAACAAGTGTAACTATTAGTTAATATTAATAATTTAAAAATAAGACAAGGAGGTTTGCTATGAAAAAATTCGTATTATTTATATCTCTATTTGCACTTTGTATTATATCAGTTGAAGCTAAAGAAAATAAATTGTATTTCACGGAAGAAAACAATAGATTATACTATGAAAGCAAGTTAATCGATGAAAATATATTTATGAAACATGTTGATATGACTCCAGGTGAAAGTTTCACAGATAAATTAATAATTGAAAATGGTACAAACACTAAATATACTTTATATTTCAAAATAGTACCAAGAGAACAAAGTGCAGAAGCAGATGAGTTGCTAGATAATATCATGATGAAAATTAAACTTGATGATAATGTCATCTATGAAGGAAAAGCTACAGGACTTGACTATACCGAGCAAGGAATAGATCTTCAAAAGGCAATATTACTTGGAAATTTCGCTCCATCTAAGAATTCTAAAATGGTTGTAGAAACCAAATTATCAGAAAATTATGATAATACAGAATTTAATGATTTTTCATATATTGATTGGTCATTTTATGCTCAATATGATGATAGTGAACCACCTGTTGAAATTATTGCTTCTCCAGATACAATGAAAAATAGTTTTCCGTTTGCTTTTGTATTTTCTGTTATAATTATTTTAATAGGATTTGGAATTATAAAGAGTGCATATAAAAAGAAAAACTAAAAAGTTAATATTTGGAATTATAGTGGTATTAATAGGAATAATGGTAGGTATTATTCCTATTTTTTATAAAGAAACTGCTGAAAAAAAAGAAAATACAAAAGTAAATGATTATATAAAAGATACATCAATAATAGAGAAAACAATTGATGAAAATAATAAGGCAGAAGAAAATATTAAACAAGAATTACTTCTTATTTTGGAAATACCTAAAATCAATTTAAAAAGAGGTGTTTACCCATTACATTCCGAAGAAAACACTATTGAAAAAAATGTTGCTATAATGAATGAAAGTTCATTACCAACTGAGTTGAATGGGAATGTAGTGTTAGAAGCACATAATGGAACAGCTGCTATATCATATTTTAACCAATTACATAAACTTAGTATTGATGATCAAGCATATATCTATTATCAAGGAACTAAATATATCTATGTAGTTGATAAGATATATGATGTAAAAAAAGATGGAGATGTTGAAGTAAATAGAAATACAAATAAAAATACATTAACATTAATTACATGTAAAAAAAATACAAATGATAGACAATTAGTAATAATTTTATATTTATCAAGCAAAGAAGAATATTAATCTGTAAAAAAATGTAAAAGCATTTTTCATGGATTAAATATTCTTCTTTTTTTATTTATAACTATATTTTTTTATCAATAAATGTAAATAATAAATTGTATTTACTTTAATAATATTTAATAGTATTATATAAAATTAAAGAGATACATTTAATTAAATATCAATAAATAATAGAAATTTTGGGGTGTTTTTTATGAATAATATAAAAGATTATTTGAATAAACTAAAAGAGTTTTCTTTTTTAGAAGATCCCAGAAAAAGAATCTTGTTAAAAAGTTAGAACTAACTAAAGCAAATTATAATTATGGGGTAATAATTAATATGATTGGTGATTTGTTTGAAGTATATTGTTATGCTATTAGCGATGATGCAACAATATTAGCATCTTCTTTATTGTTAAAGGAATTTAATGAGTATGAGATGGCATTAAGATATTATGAAAAATTAGGAAATATGATGATAGAAAAAGATATCGATTTTCTATATAATAAGTGTAAAAATTATTCTAATTTATAAAGCTGTTTTGGACCATTTCGGACCACTTGATACTTGAAAGTCCTTTTTTTAGTGTTATAATTGGTATAATGAGATTAATATTGAGATTGGTTCAATATTAGTTTTTTTATTGACATTTTTACAATTAAAGTGTAAAATAAGACACCAAAATGAGGGGAATGTTTATGTCTATAAGAGAGAACCTGTGATTATTTAAAAATCATGAAAAGGTAGGACTTTTATAAGAAGGTTACATTATATTTAAGGATAAAAACATGAAGATATTTTTATATTCATAATAGTTTATATAATGAATTTAGAGAGAAGTAATAGATAATACTTTTCTCTTTTTTGTTAATGAGAAAGATGGGGGATTTTAGTGATTTTTGATTTATTTAAGAATGAAGAAGTAAAAATTGAATTATCAAGTGAAGACGATTATAAAATATTATCTGATCCCATTCAAGAAGATTATGATATTGAAAAAGTAAAAGAGAAGTTTCACTACATATTGAAGGAAATTGAAAGAGCTCAATTAGAATTTGATGAGCTAATTCTACATATCACTTCTAATTTTGAATTTTTAATTTCTAAATCTAGAGGATGCCATTCTGATCCAACAGCTGCTTTAGGAACAAAAAGAATCACAGCTGGAGAAAAAATGCTTATGTTGGTTATTTTAGGAGCTTTTTTAATAGGCTCTTTTTTTTGGTTTATTATTTGTGCTTGTAAGTTGGCAAGTAATTCGGACAGATATATCGAGAGGAGTAATGAATCAAATGACAAATCACTATAAAGTAAATTTATATTTTTCTGGGATTAGAGCATGAAATGATAATGAATGCTAAATCAAAAGAGGAAGCAATTATTATTTTAACGAAAATATTTAGAAAAGATATAGAAAAGTCTAAAGTAATAATAAAAATAAGAGATTTGACTTATGAGGAAAGACAAACTTATAAGATAGACTAAATGGAAAGGTATTAAGAGAATGAATAAAGATAAATATATAAGATTAATTTATTACATGAAAAAATATAGAGTAACTAAAAAGAAAGATTATATTAAAGCACTTAAAAAACTAGAAAATAAAAAAGAAAAAGGTACAGTAACATGAAAGTAGAAATAATTTTTAATTCTAATGGTAAAACATTGGCTGAAATTATGGAAGAAGATTTTTTAGAATTTATTGAAGTTTATATAAAAGAAAAAACAAAAAAATAGAAATGTCAAATGTATAAAAATTAAATTTATAGTTTTGATATTTCTATTTTAAAAATAATAAAATGCTATTGCAAGGCAGGTGAAATAATATATGTATGGAGCAATATCAACTCTATGTTATATATTAACTGGTATCTTAAAATTATTACATCCATTTATGCCATTTGTAACAGAAGAAATATATCAGATGTTACCAGTAAAAGATGCAGAATCAATAATGATTTCTGAATATCCAAAATATACTAAGAAATATGTATTCGAATTAGAAGAAAGTGTAATGGATGATGCAGTTGAATTTATTAAGAATTTCAGAAACATTAAAGCATATAAAGTATTCTCAGAAAGAGTAAAAGCAAGAATTTTCTTCGAAAAAGTTGAAACAGAGGCAGAAAAAATTAATAAAGCTTCTCAAATAAAAGTATTAGAATCTTCTATTGCAAGACGTGAAAAACTATTATTAAATGAAAACTATGTAAATAAAGCACCAGCATATATTGTTGAAAATGATAGAAAGAAACTAGAAGAAGAAAAGAAAAAATTAGAAGAATTAAAAAAGTAATGAAATAATCATTACTTTTTTGTTATAATATTAAACTGTATTAGGTGAGGTGCATAAGAGTGGAGATAAAAAGAGAAAAAAACAGTGTTGTTAAAGATCAATATATTTACACATTTACTGAAAATGATAGGACATTAAAAATATTATTTGCTGGTAATTTAGATTTATATATATCAATATATGATAATAGTCTTAGAGCAATAAAAGAAAATGAAAAAAAAGACTTTTATATTACAAAGGAAAACTACGCAGTATATAGTTTGTTTGAAGAATTATATGAAAAAATTACAACTGGAAACGTATATCCTGAAGACTCAGCTATATTTAAATATACAAATAATTTAAATAGTGAAAGAAATCTAAGAACAGCAATAGAAAAAGGTTTAATAAACTATGATGATGAAATAGAATGGTATTGTGATGATTATCCTATGGGAGAGGGAGATTCCATGAAAATAATCAAAGAGGATGATAGATTTAAAATATTATTTGAAAGACATAAAAGTCCAGAAAAAGGTATGTATGAAGACTTATATGTAAGAATATGTAACTCAGGGTCTAGATATTTACCATTTAATAGCTGTTTTATGGATTTCTATAATAAGTTACAAAAGATTGATCCAGATAATTATCAAATGCATCTAGAAGAATTTATATACAAACAAAAAGTTAAAAAATAATTTTTAACTTTTTTCTTTTAATATTTCTAAAAACATTTTACTTGCATGAGATAATTCTTGATTCTTTCTAATAACTATTCCCAGTTTTCTGCTAGGGATTTTTTCTTTTGTCTTTATTTCAAATAATTCGCCATCAAGTTCATCATCTAAATATTCCCTTGTTACATAACCAATACCAAGCCCTAGTTTTGTAAATTCCACAACTAATGAGAAACTTGTAGGTTCAGAAAATGCTTCTAAATTTATTCCTAAAGAAGAAGTATAATCATCTAGGAAATATCTAGTATTAGCTCCTTTAGATAATAAAACTAATGGATATTCACAAATATCTTTAATACTCAACTCTTTATCTTTTAAAAATAAATAATCCTTATTAGCAACAAATATATCATGTAAATCACAAAGAGGAATAACTTCAAAATCATTAGGTATAGGATAAGGTAAGTTTAAAATTAAAATATCCACAACACCATTTCTCATATTTTTAAAGTTTACTTTAGTAGTATTAGTAGTAATATTTATTTTTATATTAGGAAATTCTTCATGAAAATCTTTTAAATAAGGTAATAAAAATTTTTTAGTGATAGTGTTACTAGCTCCTATATTAATAACACCCTCATTCAAATTAAGCATATTATCTAAACTGTCTTCTGCAGATTTAATAATTGAAAAAGCATCCTTTATCTTTTCATAAAATACTTTTCCTTCTTCTGTTAAATCAACACCATATTTATTTCTAATAAATAAAGTACATCCGAGTTGTTCCTCTAAATTCTTAATAGCCTTAGAAACGCTAGGTTGTGTAACATGTAATTCATTAGCTGTCTTAGTAATATTATGATTCTTTGCAACATAATAAAATATTTTATATAATTCTAAATCAACATTCATATCCATTCCTCCTAGTTATATCAGGTATTGAAAAAAAGTATTTTTATTATATGTTATAATTACATATAATACAAGAAAAAAGGAGAGATACTATGCCTTCATATGTAATTCACTATATTTGTGGAAATAAATTAATAGAAAAATATAAAGTAACTCCAAAAGATAAATCATTATTTTTAGTAGGTAATTTAATTCCAGATTCGTCTAAATTACTAGGACAAATGGAAACTGCATCATTATCTGGTGATTTTAGAAAAGAACATAGAGATGAGATCCAGAAAGAGAAACATATAACTCATTTTAGAGATATAGAAAATCAAAATAAGTTGATTATGTTACCAAAACCAAACAAATTTAAGGATAAGTATGGTATTTCTGATTTAATAAGTTTAGGCTATTATTATCATTTATATACTGATAAGTATTTCTTTAGTAATATATGGAAAGAATCATTTGATTTCTTAACAGAATCATTAGAACCGACTACAATAAAAAAAGAAGCAAAGTATGTAAGAATAAAAAAGAATAATAAGATAATTCCAATTAAAGAATTTTATTCGAGTAAACATTTATATCATGACTATACAATTATGAATAAAATACTTCTAGATTATTATAATTTAGAGTTTGATGAAAAGGAATTAAGAAGATATATAAGTAGTATTAATAATAATATAGAAGAAGTAGATTTTAATAACATAGAATCTGTTATAAAGGATACCTTATTCTATATATCTGAATCAAATAATATTATGAATACTGAGTTAGAAGTATTTGATAAAGAAGTAATAATTAATTTTATAAATGAACTTAATAAGCAATTTTCAATAGATAATAAAGATGTTATAGAAAAATATTTATCAAAAAAATAAAATATAAATTTTATTTATAATAATAAAACTATATTGACAAAAATATTATATAGTGATATATATTTATACAAATCAATTTTAGAGGTGATGTGCATGTTTAAATGCTTATTAATAAAAATGAATAATAATTGTTTAATAAAATGTCATCTGTCAGAAGATTCAATTTGCTAATTGCGTCTTCTTTTTGTTTTAAAGGAGGGAATAAAATGATTAGTATTGATACAATAATTGATATTTTGAAAGTAAAAAATCCAGCCGCGATAGAGCAAGTAGTAAAAGCATACAATTTAGCAGAATATGCACATAGAGGAGTATATAGAGAAAGTGGAGAACCATATATCACTCATCCATTAAACGTTGCATTAAATGTTTTAAGTATGGAAGTATATGATACTGACACTATTTGTGCAGCACTTCTTCATGATACAGTCGAAGATAATGAAGAAATAACACTTGAGTATATTGCATCAGAAATTAACCCGGATGTAGCTGAATTAGTTGATGGTGTTACAAAAATGAGAAGAATGAATTTCTCATCTAAAAGAGATCAAAATAATGCAAATACTAGAAAGATAATAACAGGCTTAACAAAAGACTTAAGAATAATTATCATAAAACTCGCAGATAGATTACATAATATGAATACACTTCAATATAAAAAACCAGAAAAGCAAAAAGATAATTCAATAGAAACAATGGAATTATTTGTTCCCTTAGCAGGTGCAATAGGAGCCTATCAAATAAAAAGTGAATTAGAAGACTTATCTTTATCATATATTGAACCAGAAGTATATAAAAGGATAGAAGAAAGAAGAAATAATCTGGCTATTCAAGAAAAATATTATCTTGAAGAAATGAAGTCTAAAATAAGTTTAATATTGAAAGAAAAAAACATTCCAAATGATATACTAATAAGAACAAAAAATATATGTAATATATATAATAAAATATTAAAAGGATATCAAATAGAAAATATCTATGATTTATTCTATCTAAAAATATTAGTAGATGAAGTAGATGATTGTTATAGAACATTATCATTTGTACATAGAAACAATCCACCTATAAATGGAAGGTTTAAAGATTATATATATAATCCAAGAACAAACTATTATCAATCACTACATACAACAGTATCAACAAATGATGGAAGACTTAGAAAAGTAAAAATTAGAACACATGATATGGATAAAGTGTCTGCTTATGGAATTGCAGCTTATTGGAATATTTCACCCAATAAAAATGAAATAGAAATACCACATCATAAGACAAAGGAAGAAACTCAAGAAGGAATTAGAAACTCTCTTCAGTTTGCTAAGAAATTAATGGCAATAGATGGAAGTTTTAAATCTGACGCTGATTTTATTGAAGAGATAAAACATGAATTACTTACAGAACATGTATATGTATATAAACATACTGGAGAAATAATAGAATTACCTCAAGGATCAACTGCTCTTGATTTTGCTTGTCAGGTATATCCTGATAAATTAGATCAAATAACAGGTATTCTTGTAAATGGAAAAGATGTACCAGTTCACACTGTATTAAGGAATAATGACAGAGTTCAAATAACAACAAAAGGATTAATAGATCATACATCGTGGGCAGATAGCGTAACTACACTATATGGAAAACACAAAATATATTCTTTATTTAATGGTGAAAAATTATAATTCATATTATAATTTTTTTTTCGACATAAATAACAGTAATTAAATGCTATATTATAAACGGTGAATACATGAAAAGAACAATTATATGTGGATTAGTAGCTATATTACTAGGGTATATAATAGGAAATATAATATTTACGAAAAGAGATTTTATAATAAAGAAAAATAATAATGATAAATATTATTTACTCCAAGAGGGTATATATTATGATAAAAACATATTAAAAAATATAAACGCTAAATCAAAAATAGTCGAGAAAACAAAAGATAAAATTTATATATATGTGGGAATAACAAAGAATATAGAGGTAGCGGAAAGACTAGTTAATATTTATGAAAAAGATAATATAAAATTAAGTATTATTGAAAAGTATTTATCAAATGAAGAACTAAAAAATAATATAGAGCAATTTGATTTTTTAATATTATCATCAAATGATAAAGACGAAATATTAAAAATAGAGGAAGTAATAATGGCAAGTTATGAAGAAATAATAAATAATAATTCTTTTTGATTTTTATAATAATAATAAAGAGGTGTATATGAATTATTATAGAATAAAAGATATTCCTAAAGAAGAAAGACCAAGGGAGAGACTATTAAAGGTTGGTGTAGAGAACCTATCAAATAAAGAATTAATTGCAATTATTCTTAAAACAGGATTAAAAAATAAAAATGTTAGTGACTTGTCATTAGAAGTATTAAAAAAATATAATATAAGTGAATTAAAAGAAATAACAATAAATGATTTAATAAGAATAAATGGAATTGGAATAACTAAAGCAATAGAACTTGTATCAGCAATAGAGCTAGGAAAAAGAGTTTTCTTATCAAAAGCTCTAAAAGGAGAAAAATTAGATACACCAGAAAAAATATGGAATGATATACGTTATTATTTAGATGGAAAAAAACAAGAATATTTTTATTGCTACTATTTTAATAATAAGCAAGAATTATTAAAGAGGAAACTATTGTTTTTAGGCACAATAAATAACTCTGTAACACATACAAGAGAAATATTTAAAGAAGCTTATAAGTTAAGTGCTTCATCAATAGTATGCATTCATAACCATCCTTCAAATGATGTAACACCATCAAAGGCAGATATTAAGTTTACAAATTGTCTTGTAAAAACAGGAAATATTCAAGGAATACCCATAATAGATCATATAATTGTAGGAGATAGTAATTTCTATAGCTTTTATGAACATAATATAATTGAAGATAATAATAATTTATAATATAATTAATTTGGAAGAGATGATAATATGTATAGAAAAAAGAAAGATAAGAAAAAAAGTATAATCAGTTTATTTATAATACTAATAGTTTTATTAGCTTTATTATCTGGTTCTTTATTAATAACTAGAAATAAAAATACATTTTTAAAAGATGGAGTAATATTAATTGAAAAAATATTTATGTATCCATTCACAGCTTTAAATAAAGAGAAAAATGAGACTCAAACAGAAAGTTACACAATTCAAAAGAATGTTAATGAATCTCTTGAAAAAGAGATTCAAGAATTAAAAGAAGAACTTGAACTTAATAAGACTTTAACTGAATATGAACCAATTAATGCTACCGTATTATCTAGAAATAAAAGCTATTGGTTTAATACAATTACAATTGATAAAGGATCAAAATCTGGAATAAAAAATAATATGGCAGTAATAACTAAAAATGGATTAATAGGTAAGATTACAAAAGTATCAAATTATTCTAGTGAAGTAAAACTAATAACCTCAGATGATGTAAAGTTTAAAGTAAGTGTTTCAATAAAAACAAATGAAGATGATAATTATGCTATATTAAATGGATATGACAAAAAAACAGGGTTAATAAAAATATCTGGAATTGATAAAACAACCAATATAAATGTTGATGATTCGGTACTAACAAGTGGATTAGGGGAAATGTTTCCCTCTGGTATATATGTTGGTCAAGTAAAAGAAATAAAAAATGATAAGTATAACTTAAGCAAAATAGTATATATTAAGACTAATCAAGATTTTAATGATATACACTATGTAACAGTATTGAAGGTGAAATAATGTTATCTATAATTATAATGATTATTTCTCTGCTATTAGATGGATTGTTAACAAACTATTTACCATATTTAGTAAATGATTTGTCATATTTCACACCATTATTTACCTTAATATCAATATTTATTGTATATCCATTATATAGAAAAAAAGAAAAAGAATATTTTATAAGTATCTTTATTCTAGGATTTGTATATGATCTACTATTTACTAATTTGTTATTCTTTAATGCAGTTTTATTTGTATTTATAGGATTTATAATAAAGTATATAATAAAGAATTTTGAATTAGGTTACATAAAAATAATAATATATGTATTATTAATTGTTATTTTCTATGAATCATTAACAGCATTATTCCTAGGAGTATTTAATATTGTTCCAATAACAATAGATAGATTAATATATAAGATTACACACAGTCTACTTTTAAATATTATATATAGTGAATTATTATTTATTATAATAAAACTATTACCAAAAAGATTTAAAGAAATAAGTATTAATTAGAATACTTATTTCTTTTATTTCATATATTTAATTGGTGATAATATGATTAAGGAAAAATTAGTTTTAAGAAAAGAAATAAAGAAAATAATAAGAAAAGCACTATATACAGCAATTATATTTTTAGTAGGAATGATACTAATAAAACAAAATCCATCATACAAAGATAAAATAAATAAAATAATATATAAAGACAATCCAAATTATATTAAATTAAAAAAAACGTATGATAAATTTTTTAGTGGAAAAAAAGAAGAGACAAAAAGTGTTTTTACAGAACAAATTGAATATCAAAATAAAGAAGATATAAAAGATGGAGTAGAACTAACAGTAAGCAACAATTATCTTGTACCTATTTTAGAAAGTGGTATTATTATTTATTTAGAAAATAATAAAGTAATCATATCTCAAGTAAATGGAATTAATGTAGAGTATAATAATGTGAAAGTAAATAATTACAAATTATATGACTATATTGAAAAGGGAAAACCACTTGGAGAAACAATAGAAAATAAATTGATATTGAAGTTTGAAAAAGAAGGAGAGTATTTAGATTACAAAAAATATCTTTAAAATTCATCCAACTGTATATTTATTTTTAATGCTATCCATTTTAACAGCTTCATATAAATATTTTATTATTATAAGTTCATTAATAGTAATACATGAACTAGGACATTTTCTAACTGCTAAAGTACTTAATCTTGAAATAGATAAAATATATATTTATCCATTAGGTGGTATTTCTAGAATAAATATGCCTTTAAATATTTCAATTTATAAAGAATTATTAGTCTTAATAATGGGTCCACTTTTTCAGTTCCTTTCGTATTATATTTTACTATTCATATTTGATGATTATGAGTTAATCACAAGATATCATTTAGGTATTTTATTATTTAATATGTTACCAATATATCCCCTAGATGGAGGAAAGTTATTAAATATTATTCTTACTTGTTTTCTTAAATACAAGGTATCATATAAACTTATTATATATATAAGCTACAGTGTAAATATAATGTTATTATTCTTTAATAATAAAATATCTATTAATATGATTTTGATTTATATATTATTAATAATAATTATTAGAAAGGAACAACTAAAAGAAAAGACAATATATAATAAGTTTTTATTAGAAAGATATCTAAATGAATATAAATATAAGAAAAATAAAATTGTAAAAAATGTAAATAGTTTTTATAGAACAAAGAATAATATAGTATATGATGGGAAACATTATTATGATGAAAAAGAAATATTAAGAAAAAAATATCATAATTTTTAGTAAAATATGTTGACATAAAAAGTTGCTTTTGCTATAATTCAATTACTGACGTGCGAAATGCACAAAGTAATATGGGGCATTAGCTCAGCTGGGAGAGCGCCACGTTTGCACCGTGGAGGTCAGCGGTTCGATCCCGCTATGCTCCACCATATGAAATCAAAAGAACTTTTAAAGTTCTTTTTTGTTTATATACAATTATTTACATTTATATAAAAAAAGTCGAAATATGACTTGTGTTATTCTAATATGTATGAGAAAATTAGGACGTGAGTAAAGATACTTTAAAAGGTATGTTTAGTCACTTATCACGCGATTGATTAAAAAACCAATCTTTATTCACAGAGTAGAGTAATTAACTCTATTTTTTTTTGAAAAAAATAAGATTTTTATAAAAATATAATAATAATATAATTGGAGGCGAGAGAAAAACATTGTGAAGATTGTTTTGCAGGATGGTATTAAAGACTGTGGTATTTGTTGTCTCTTATCTATAATTAGATTTTATGGAGGAGAAGTATCTAAAGAATATTTAAGAGAATTAACAAATACTACAAAAGATGGAGTATCTTTATATAACTTAATAGAAGCATCAAAGAAAATTGGCTTTAATGCTGAAGGATTATCAGGAAAAATAGATGATATAAATGTAAATGACTTACCCTGTATAGCTCATATAAATATAAATAAGAAATATAAACATTTTATAGTAATATATAAAATTAATAAAGAAAAACATCAATTAATTATAATGGATCCCGCAAAAGGAAAAAAAACTATATCTTTTTCAGAATTTAACTTATTATCAAGTAATAATTATTTGTTTATTACCCCAAAAAAGAAACTACCCATATATAACAAAAAGAAAATAATTTATAGAATTATTTGTACATTATTTAAATCTAATAAAAAGGTAATTTTGTTTTTAATCATCTTAACTTTTAATTTCTTTTTTTTAACAATTGTATTGTCATTTCATTTTAAATACCTTCTAGAATACTCTATAAATTATAAGATATCGACTATTGTACCAAAAATATCTATTGTAATTGCCATAGTATATTTGTTAAGAAATATAATTAATTACTTGAGAAACATTCTATTAATTAAGTGGAATTCATTATTTGATATAAATCTCTTTGAAGATACATATAAACAAGTTCTCTTGCTTCCATATTTATATTTTAAAAATCGAACCACTGGTGAAGTAATATCCAGATTCAGAGATTTAAATACTATAAGAGAATATCTCACAACACTTTTTTGTACAACAACAACTGACTTTTTAACTTTAATAATATTTCTTATTATAATGTTGAAATTTAATTTTAAACTCACCCTAATTATAAATTTAAATATACTTATAATTATTCTATTTATTATTATTTCAAATAAAAATAAGAAAAAATCAATAAAAAGAATTCATAGAAGTGAAGATATTATTAATTCATACCTTATACAAGGAATAAGTAATGTTGATACTATTAAAGGAAGTCACCTAGAAAAAAGAATGATTGATAAATTTTCTGTTAATTACAAATCATTTCAAGAATCCATATATAGTTTTAATAATATATCAGAAATAGAAAATTTAATAAAATCAATTGTTAATGATTTGATATTTATATTAATATTAGGAATTGGTAGTTATCTTGTTATTAAAGATAAATTATCACTAAGTAATCTAATAATATATCAAACTCTTGTAAATTATTATTTAAAAAGTGCAATAAATATTATTAATGTAATGAGCACTTATAATTCTTTTAAAGTATCACTAGATAGAGTAGAAGAATTATATATGTTAGAAGAAGAAAATTTTAATAATAATTATTTTTATTTACCTTATACTTTAGATGGAAAAATTGAAATAAAAAACTTAACATACAAGGTGGGATCAAAGATATTATTTGATAATTTATCAATAAATATTAACAGAGGTGAAAGAATTCTTTTAAGCGGAGAAAGTGGTTGCGGAAAATCAACACTTGTTAAAATGTTAATGAGATATATTGAAACAAAATATAATACAATAATAATCTCTGGAATTGATATTAATCATTATCATCTTCAAAATATTAGATCAAATATAACATATGTTACAAGTAATGAATACTTATTTAATGATTCTTTAAGAAATAATATTTGTTTATACAAAGAATATTCTGAAGAAGAAATAAAAAAGGTATGTGAAATATGTTCAGTGGATGAAATTAATAATAATGATAATTATCTTAATTATATAATTGAAGAAAATGGATTTGATCTAAGTAATGGAGAAAGACAAAGGATAATTCTTGCAAGAAGCCTTTTGAAAAAATCTAATATTTATATATTTGATGAAGCCCTGGCACAAATAGATATAAATAGAGAAAAGAAAATCTTAGAAGAAATATTTAAGTATTTGCAAAATAAAACTATAGTAGTAATATCACATAGATTCAATAATAAAAAACTATTTGATAGAGTACTAAAACTAGAAAAAGGAAAAATATATGAAAACAAGAAAATATGAAAAATTCTCATTAGTTTTATTTTTATGTCTTTTTGTTCTTTTTTTAGAGTTTATATTTATATTATTTTTATTTAATAATAAGGAATACAAATATGATCAATATACGGGTGTTGTTGTTAAAGATAATTTAATGACTATTATTATTCCAAATGAAAAAAGAAAAGTATTATATAAAAATAGATATCTATATCATAATGATAAAAAAATAAAATATAGAATTATAGAAGAAAAAAAGAATCTATATAAAAATAATGGAAAACAATATCATGAATTATTAATTGATTTTAGATTTGATAAAAAGTATAAAACAAGTGATGTAGTAACTATTTCTATAAAGAAAGAAAAATATAGATTAATAGAGATGTTTAAACTGATTTGGGATGGTGATTGATATTAAAAAAATTAGTGAAGAAAATTTAGAAAAAATTAATGGAGGAGGTTCATCAGCAGGGATTTCGAATCCAAAAAGTTGTGATTGTGAAGGATGAAAAGCTTAAAAAATGAAGAACTAGATGAAATAAAAGGTGGTCAAATTGAATCAGTAACAGGACCTATAATAAATGCCGTAGTAAATCTAGTAAAAATATTACAAGATGCAGGTTATAGTCTAGGATCAGGAGCTAGAAGAATAGTAGAAAATAGTTTGTGTCCACTTGAATAATAGTAGTAAAATAAATTCATAAATTGAATTCCAATATTACACAAAATATACATTTTTTATCAAAAAATATGCATATTTCCTTCCTAAAATGTCAAAAATGTCGAAAAATTGTTGAAAAACAAAAAAAGATTTGATATAATTCATTTTAGTTAAAACGAAGGGAGGGAAGTAGATGGCAACTAAAGTAACTGTTAGAGGTAATCTTGATCAAGCTCTAAGAAAGTTCAAACAAAAAGTAGCAAGAGACGGTGTCCCTTCTGAATGGAAAAAAAGAGAAGCATATGAT
>CACXJP010000028.1 GCA_902768065.1 uncultured Erysipelotrichaceae bacterium | reverse complement strand
ACAGATGAAATTGCGCTATCCATACCAATTTGCGAAAGTGCTGCAGATGTAAAATGAATTTTATCACCATCATTTGGAGAAATACAATAATCAGACTTGTTCTCTTTCATAAAAGAATAATATCTTGAATATGGATAGGAACTCGCAAGAAAAATATCACTATTATTATTTATAAGATTTTTTTGCGCAGTATGTACTCCTACCACACCATCAAACAAATTACTACTAACTTGAAATCTTTGACCAGTGTAGACAATACCTCCATACTCTAATCCCAAATCTTCTTTTAAACTATTATGAACTTTCATAAAAACATCATAATACCCAATATTTGCATTATTATCATATATATATTTACCATTAGCATTAACATTCCAAGCATCAGATTCGCCTTGGAAAATAATATAAAATTTCTTACCAATTATATATTTATCAGGGTGATCAGACATATATTTAATAGCTGCTTGATACTTTTTAGTCATCGTTTCATATATATGTTGATTAGCATGCTGATCATCATCATGACACTCAAAAGTTTTTGCAAAATGTCCAATTTCTTCTCCACCATTTGAGGCCATTACTACAATTAATTTACGATGAGTTTTTTCATAATATGTTTTTACAAATTGTGGAATCATATTTGTTCCATATGACTCTTCTAATGCATAAGGAGCATCAGTTGAAAAAGTATTACCATTATACTTTATTTTCTCCCCAAGCTTAATAGTATCCCTTGTTATCTCCCTCATATTACTATCCTTAGCCAAATATTCATATGCGGTACCCGATTCAATAGGAACATTTACATGATTTATTGCAGTATAATTACTTAAAATATCCATATCAATTCCAGTTTGATTTGAATAATCATTTAAATTATTGTTAATTCTTGAATCAGAAATCATATCATTTTCATTTATACCAGCATATCCAGTCATATTAGATTGACCAAAAAATAATACAACATCATATACTTCTGCTTTTGCAAAAGTATTATAAGGAAAACATAATACACAAAGAATTAAAACAACAAGAAATACACTCTTAAATCTCATATACTCACCTACTATAATATATAGTATATCACTATTAAATTAAGCTTACAAGAATCAAAAAAAGATATTATTGAATAATATCTTTCTTAAATTACTTGCTATTTGACTTAGAAGATCTTTTATTTAAACCTCTTTGTACTAATCTCTTTGTCATTTCTCCGCCTACCAAGCCATTTTCTCTACTTGTTGCACCTGCACCAAGTTTTACACCAAATTCATTAGCAATTTCATATTTCATGTTATCTACACTCTTTTTTGAACCTGGAGTTTTAACTTTCATGGAAGAGTTTTTCTTTTTTCCTCTTGGCATTTTATTCACCTCCTAATTATAGTTTGTGAATAAACATAAAATTTATACTACAATAAATCACTATATGTAGAATCATCTTCACATGAAACTTTAATAGTATTTAATCCCTCAACTGCAGCGTCTATTAAACTATCATATTCAAATTTACTCTCTTCCTTAATTGCAACATCTAACTTTGGATTAATAACAGGATGTTTTGGTACAAAAACAGTACAACAATCTTCAAAAGGCATAATGCTAATATCATATGTATCAATATCTCGTGCAATATCCATTATCTCCAATTTATCCATACATGCAACAGGTCTAATTACTGGAACATTAGTAACTTCATTTATAACAGACATACTAGTTAGTGTTTGTGAAGCAACCTGACCAATACTTTCACCATTGATTATAATTTTACCATTATATTTCTTACATAACCTATCCATTATTCTATACATCATTCTTCTCATAATTGTAATAACATAATCCTCACGACAATACTTATATATTTCTTCCTGAATAGGAGTAAAATTAACAATATGAAGATTTATATCTGCAGAAAATAAAGATAATTTTCTACACAAAGAAATAACCTTTTCTCTTGCATCTAAACTTGTATGAGGAATTGCCTCAAAATAAACCGCATCAAAAGTAACCCCTCTTTTCATCGCTAAATAACCAGCTACGGGAGAATCAATCCCTCCACTCAACATAAGTAATCCTTTTGCTTGTGTACCAAGAGGATATCCACCTCTTCCAGCAAATGAATCATAATAAATATATGTCTCATTTTCTCTGATTTCAACTTTTATCCACAAATCAGGATTATGAACATCAACTTTAATATTATCTATATTTTTTAATAATAAACCACCTAAAACTCTATTAAAATCTTGACTATGTATTGGAAAAGACTTATCACTTCTTTTAGTCTCAATCTTAAAAGTATTAAATTTTATTGATGAAATTAAATCTAATAAAGTAGTCTTAATATCAATTTTATTAGAAGGACACACATATGCTATGTGATATGAATGAATACCAAATGTTTTATCAACAACCTCCTTGATATTATCAAAATCAACATCAGAAAATCTTATTGTCATTCTAGCCCTATCTTTATTTATTTTAACATCATATTTTGATAATTTTCGTCTTATATTATCATACAAAGTTTTAATAAAAAAATTTCTATTACCTTTCTTTGTAGATAATTCCCCATACTTAATTAATATTAATTTATCCATAGTTCCATCACCACGCATATTTTATCATAAAAAGCCAATAAAAAAAAGAGTCAAAATATGACTCTTTATTTAACATCAATTTTTTTCATTGTCCTATAAACAACTTTATGATCTACATTACAACTATTAATACTTTCCACATCAGAATAATATGTTCCATATTTTTTATTAACTTCATATATAAAATATCTTTCTTCATGATAATTATCAAATATTTCATTACCATTAGAATCAGTACAATTATAAACTGTTTCTTCAACATCAGAATCACTTTTTTTATCTGATTTCCAATCACTTACTTCATATACTTCAGCATCCTTAACACTTGAATTATATCTTTTAAGTACATAATTATCACAAGTTAATGTAACATATTTTTTTGAAGATTCTATTTCTACATAAGATTGTGTTAAATCACAATTCTTTGTACTGAATGGACTTTTTATATTTGACATATAACCACCATCAATTACCTCATCTAGAAAAACAATACGATCATTTGAAAATGATGACTGATTAAGAGAAACAACATCAGAAAATCTTATAGCATTATTTGTTAAAGACTTATATTTTGCTGATGTTCCATTTTTTAAAATCCAAAACATTAGACAAGTAACAACTATCACTAACAATAAGAAAACAGTAGCAAACTCCCCAAAACTTTTAAATATTTTCATACAATTTCAACAACTTTCTATTTATATTTTCATCTACACTGGAAGTAGAACTAACTACTAAATCATATGACTCTTTATAATTACCTTTAAAAAATAATTTTTCTGCATCATGTAATGCCTGTTCAATATCATCATACTTAGATCTATACCTATTGGCATACATAATAGCAAGCTCTGCTAAATTAGCATTTTTTATCATATCATTTGTAGTATTATATAATTTCAAAACTAAATCTCTTGCAGTATCAACTCTAGTATTCAAAGTTTTAATTACAATTGGCTTTTTCTCAAGTTCTTTGATTACCTCTCCAATTGCTTCATTTGCTTCATCAAGCTGAACAAAATAATTGTCGGTAATAATTGGCAACTTACAACTTCTCATCATATTCTTGCAAGATTTTAAGAACACTTGTATTTCTTCTAACTGTTCTCTTGCCCTAACCTCATCATCATACATATTACCCAATGATTTTAACGCTTTTTCAAAATCATCTTCCATATCATTTAACCTAGATGAGAGACTTTCTAACTCTTCGTTTAGTTTAGAATAAGGACAAGATTTAGTCTCATCTTTTTGAACAAGTTTTTTATAATCATCATTAATAACAACCAATATTTTATTAACTTCATGAATTATATTAATATCGTCATCATTCAAATCATACATATTCTTAATATCATCAAGCTGACCATAAACATCACTCACAGCTTTATTAGTCTTTTCAATTCTCTTAGTAAAATCACTTAATGTTTCTTCATATACTTTTCTAGAAAGTCTCTCCTTTTCAAAATCGATAAAGATTGAATCATAATATTCAAGAATTGTTTTTAAATCAAACATACAACCTTCAAGGTTAATCATCTTAACTTTATCAACAATACTTTCAATATTTTTATTGGATTCTTCAATATTATATTCAAGATTCAAATAATCTAAAACATAACCCTTCTCAATCATATCTTTATAAGTCGCTTCAACTTCCTTCATTCTATTAGGAATTACTTTATCTATCATTAGTAACACATCAGGAAGCTCCTTAATCAATATATCCATATGATCAATCATATTATCAAGAGCCTTACATATATGAACTACTTCACCATAATCATTGATTTCCATAACCTTTTCAAAATCAAGGAATCTTTTCTCAATATTTTCTAACTGCATTTCTATAGATTCTTGCATAAATCCATATAGTTCTCTATGTTCATTAAACTCTCTATTTAACGTTCTATATTTAGTCTTAAGTTTAGTTACAATAGACCTATATTTTTCTTCACTTAGAGTAATATCCTTTATTTCATCCAATAAATGTTCAGCAGATTCTCTAATTTTATATATCTCAATTTCAGTTTTAGCAACTCTATATCCAAAGGATTTATAATCTCTTTTATCAATATATAAATCCAAATCAATAAGCATATCATCAATAATGGACAATCTGTCATTCTTTATATTATCAAACTTGTCTCTCCATTGATTATACTTTTCTTCCATTTTATCATTTTTTATTATAGGCTCAACTTTAGATAATTCTAACAAAACAGGTGTAGATGCAACCTGATTTCTTTGAACCTCTAAACCCTGTAAAATGTTTTTATAATGTTTATTTTCAGCCTTTTTTATGAAGTGAAGTAATACAATAACTATGACAAAAGATATTACAATAGCAGAACCAATAATAAGAAATTGTGATTGCATACATTCACCTCTATTCTGATAATATATCAATTATATTCTATCACAAATTAATAACTTTTTTCTACAAAATTAGAAAATATTAGATAATATTATCCCTATAGTCAATAAATCCTTGACATATCAACGCTTTTAACATATAATTAATAATGCAAATTCCTTGAAACAGCATCTTTAGAATATATTAATGTGTTTTTCAATTATTATTCAAGTAACTATTGCTGTTTACGTGAAAGAGAAGAAAAACTCCCTAATATGTGACTAAAGAATTCAAGATTTGTAAATAAGAAAGGAGATTTATTTATGTCAAGATACACAGGACCAAGTTATAAGAAAGCTCGTCGTGTTGGTTTCTCAATTAGTGAAACAGGAAAAGAATTAGCTCGTCGTCCATACGGACCAGGGCAACATGGAAATGAACGTAAAGGAAAATTATCTGATTATGGTACACAATTAAAAGAAAAACAAAAAGTTCGTTTCATGTATGGAGTAAATGAAAGACAATTTAAAAAGACTTTCACAGAAGCTGGAAAAATGCAAGGTATTCATGGTACTAACTTCTTAAGATTATTAGAATCAAGATTAGATAACTTAGTATACAGAATCGGTTTTGCATCAACAAGACGTGGAGCAAGACAATTAGTTAACCACGGACATGTAACTGTAAATGGAAAGAAAGTTAATATTCCATCATACAGAGTTAAACCAGGAGATGTTATTTCACTAAAAGATGACGACAAGAACTTAAAGGTAGTTGCTGAATCTTTAGCAAAAGTTTCAAAAAGAGTTGAATTCATTACTTATGATGAAGGAAAAATGGAAGCAACTTATGTTAGACTACCTGAAAGAAATGAACTTAATGCAGATATTAATGAAGCATTAATCGTTGAATTCTATAACAAATAAAAGAACTATTAAAGTTCTTTTATTTTTTTATCTCAAATTCTTCAACCTGACAATTATCTATTCTGCCATCAAGCATTTTTCCTTTTAACTTATGTCCTAACAATAAGTGTCTAAGTGCCCTATATGGTGCAGAATGAGTAACAACAATTATATCCTTATCAGGATATTCTTTTTTTATATAATCTAAAAAATTACTACATCTATCAAATAAATCATGAATAGGTTCAACACCAAAATCACTCTTATTTAAATCATAATCCCAATATTTATAAGCATTGTATTCAACATCAGGTCTTCCCTCAAATTCTCCAACTTCTCTTTCTACAAGCCTATCATCAGGAAACATACACACTCTATCCCCAACAGATACCAATGCAGTTTCCATACATCTTGTTAAAGGAGAAACAAAACACATATCATACTTTTTATCCTTTAACTTCATTTTTAATCTTAGAACCTGTCTTCTTCCTGAATCATTTAACAACTTGTTTTCTCTTCCTTGAATAATTCTCAAATAATTCTCCTCAGTTTGAGCATGTCTTACCAATGTAATTTTCAAGCTAATCAACTCCCAACACTTTTAATGCACTACTATAACTAATAAATTTACTCATATAACTTTCATCTTCATAAGAAGAATAACCAACCACTAAATAATTATCACCAATAAGTTTTACATCAGTAAAAAAATCATTCTTTTCATCGCCATATGAAACCAAGTCAATTTTATTTAAATCTGTACCATATTTAGCAATTATTCCATCATAATTATAGTCACCATAATGCTTTTTGCTATGTTCAACAGGAGACATCATAGTACCAATAGCAATTAAATTATTATGATTATCCGTGATTAATCTATTAAATCTTTCTTTTCCAACACCAGAATATGAAGTTTGATCAATATAATTACAATCCAAATCATATTTTACAATCATAGCATCTGTATCATTATCTCCAGTTTTTAAAGCACCAGAAACATAAAGATAATCATCTATATTAACAATACTAGTAAATCCTAATTCATCAGTTATCTTATAATCATTGGAAGATAATTCATTTCCATCTAAATCATATTTTACAATTATTGCAAAATAATCCTCATAATTTCCAATAGCATATAAACTATCATCAACTAAAATAACATCATTAAAAATAGATTCTTTATTATTACCATACGTCTTATTCCATATTAGATTTCCATCTTTATCATATTTAGAAATAAATGCTCCTCCAGCATCACTTCCTATTCTAGTATTCTTATAAACACTATTACCCGTAACAATATAATCCTCTCCGACTTTAATAATACTAGTAAATTTTGAATTATCTAATATTTGAAAATCTTTCTCAAAAACAATATTTCCCTCTCTATCATATTTCACAATCAAAGCTCTTCTTATTGAATTATTACGATCTTCTTTAGTTTTTTCATAACTACCAACAGCAATAATATTATCTCCATCAATTAAAACATCAAAATATGCACTGTTATAGCCAACATTATATAGTTTCTCAAAAGTCTTTTCTTTTTTAGAATTATATAGTGAAATTGCTGCCTTCTCATAATGATTAGAATTATCATTATTACTTCCAACAGCAACATAATTATCATTGTCAGTTGCAAGCGCATTTATCCCGACAAAATAAATTGGTTCATCACTTTTATAAATAAGATGATACCCAATATAAAAAACCTCCACAACAAGTATTATAAAAACAATAATTGTAATTATTTTAATATTCATATATGTTTTTTTGTTCATATTTTTCCTCCAGTCATTCTATATCTTAATTTTACCAAATTTAAAATTTCTTTTCCACAGAAAAATAAGAAAACATATATGTTTTCTTATTTATATATTCCTATAAAATATTTTTTCTTTCCACGTCTTATTATGACATACTTTTTGTCAATACAAATATCCTTTGTTACTACGAATTCTAAATCTGTAATTTTATCTCCATTAATAGTGATAGAAGAATTATTTACAAATTCCCTTGCTTCTCTTTTACTTGAACAAATACCACCATTTACTAATAAATCAACAATATTTGTATCTTCTTTTATTTCAAATGGTGTAAGTCCTTTAAAAGCAACTTCAATATCTTTAGAAGTAAAAGATTTGATATCTCCACTAAATAAACTTTCACTTATTTTTATTGCTTGTTCAGCACTTTCTTTTCCATGTAAATCCTTTATTATTTCATAAGCTAATGTTTTCTGAGCAATTCTAAGATGTGGTTCCTTCTTATGTTTATCCATTATCTCCATTATTTCTTCAGGAGTTAGGAAAGTAAATACTTTTAAATACTCTTCTACCTTTTCATCATCAGAATTAATAAGATATTGATATAATTCATAACTAGTAGTTTTTGTTTCATCTAGCCATAAAGCATTTCCTTCACTTTTTCCAAATTTCTTACCAGTAGCATCTAATATAAGTGGCATTGTAAATCCATAAACTTGATCACCAGTAATCTTTCTTATTAAATCTATACCAGTAGTAATATTCCCCCACTGATCAGATCCAGCAGCCTGTAAAGTAACGCCTTTCTCTCTATATAAATGTAAAAAGTCATAGCCTTGAATCAAAGTATAAGAAAATTCAGCAAAAGTAATACCAGAATCTAGTCTTCTTCTTATAATATCTTTATCAAGCATATAATTGATATTTACATACTTTCCAACATCTCTTAAAAAATCTGTAAAAGTAAATTCCTTCATCCAATCATTATTATTAACTACTTCTACATCTCCACCAACAATCTTTTTTACTTGTTTTGATAAACCTTCTAGATTTTTTTGAACAGTTTCTTTAGAGATAATTTCTCTTTCAGCAGTTGGTCTTGGATCTCCAATAAGTCCTGTAGCTCCTCCTACTAATAAAATAGGGTGATGTCCTGCCTTAGCAAGTCTTTTTGCAGTCACCAAAGATGAGTAATGACCAATATGCAAACTGTCTGCAGTTGGATCAGTTCCCCAATAAAAAGTCATTTCTGTATTATTAAGTTTATCTTTTATATCATCACCTGCTAAATCTTTAACAAGTCCTCTCCATTCTAATTCTTCAAATAATGTCATTTTCTTTCCTCCTCTAACTTTAAATCATATATTTCTTTAATACTATATCCATAATCTAAATAGATGCCTTCAACATCTCTTGTAGTACTATCCCTTTTATTAATTTCCAACAATTCTAAAGTATTATAGACATCTTCTTCAGATGGACCTTCAATTTCCAAATAAGTTGGTATCAGCGGCCAATAATCAATATCTATTTCTACCCCATTCAATGTATACTGTATCCTTCTATTTTCTTGATATCCACGTGGAATATAACCAAGTTCCTTTAGAATCATATTTGTCTTATCAAAATCATCTACTTCAATTTCTAACTCTTGAGTACCATCAATCTCAGATGTAACAAGATTTTTTATAGTAAGTGTAGATTTACTACCATTAGTTCGTAGTCTAATCCACTTATTATCTTGTTTTGGTATAAAATCATAAACATATCTTTTTTGAATATGATCCCACTCAAATTTTGCAAGTTTGTCTAATTTACTCTTAATCTCTTTAACATCAATATCTAGTATTCTTACTTCATACTCAGTATTCACAAAAATCACCTCCATAAAAAAAACGAACAATTCATCTAAGGACGAATAATTCGCGGTACCACCTTAATTCATGTAAAACATGCACTCAATACTTTAACGCAGTAAACGGTTTTTCTCAAAGTATGTAATTCATAATAATTATTATTCTAACTTCCACCAACCGTTAGATCTCTATAAGTTAATAATTATTACTACTAATTACTCATCACTGAAAAATATATGTATAATATAACATCATGATTATAATTTGTCAAAATTATTTTATTATAGATAATATAATATTATTATTAACTAAATTAGTATTGACTTGTTATTCCGAAATAACTCTCTAAAGAGATCCAATTACCACCATTATATAACTTTGAAGCCAAGTCAACACCAACATATCTATAATGCCAAGATTCATATATATATCCTGTCTCTCCAGTTTTTCCTTTCGGATATCTTAAAATAAATCCATACTTATACGCATTATCATTTAACCACTTACCTTCAGCAGTATATTCAAAATCATCATCTACCATATTGAAATCAGCAGCCAATCCGGTTTGATGCTCTGAATGACCCGGTCTTGCAGAATAAGTATCAGCCTCATCTCTTCCATCCCTATTAACATAGTTATTATATAAAGTATTCTGAGTATTATATGATCTAAATCCACTTACAACATATATATTTATTCCTTCACTAGAAGCAGCACTTTTCATTTGATTAAATGCTTCATTAAACTCATTTGTCAAGCCTCCAGGATAATATGAAGAAGGTAAAGAATAAGTTTTATTAGCTATAAGTATCCCATTTATATAAGTTACACCATCAATAACCTTACCTTTAAAACCTTTCGATGTGATAAAAGACCCATTTCCTGAATTTAAAGCAGCCTTTTCCTTCTCCATAACCTCTAAAGTAAATTCCTTCTTAGCAACATTTCCACTTGAGTCCTTTGCAACAAAATTAAGTTTATATGATCCTACCTTGTTAGAATCATAATCGCCCTCAATACTTGCTTTTATTTTCTCTTTTGAATTATCTGAAACCTTAGCCTTACTTTTTAAATCCAATTCATCACCCTCTATAATACTAATATTATTATCAGCCTCTATTGTCGGTTTTTTTGTATCAACAATTTTAATGTTATATGTAAATACTTTTGTTTTATTAAAATAATTCTTAACCTTTATTTTTATTGTCTTTTTTCCCAATTTAGATGTATCAACCATTTCCTTTTTTGATATAACTTTTCCATTTTTTATAGAAGTAATCATATCAGTATTACTAAGCTTCGAATTAATTTCAATCTTATTATCCTTATTTAATTCTATTTTTAAAGATTTAGTTTTTACAAAAATAATAGCTATAATGCAAGAAACAACAAATACGCTTAAAACTATAAAAATTAAAACACGGCATTTTTTACTAATTTTTAATTTGAACTTTCTTTTCTTTTGCATAATATCACCTATATTTATATTTTATTCTTACATATCATATCATATCATTAAAAAATTATAAAAACAATTATAGAATTAGTTGTAATTATCATTTCAACAAAATCACTCAAAAAAAACAATTCAATAAGATGAATTGTTTTTATTTATTTGCTAACTTTTTTTGAGTATCTTTAGAAATTTTAATAACATTTTCTAATACTTCATTTGCTGTTTTCTTTAAAATAGGAGTTCCCTTTTCTTTAGCTAATTCAACTAAATCTTGAGCTTTGTCTTTAATTATTGCAGCCTTCTCAGCAGCTATTTCAATTGCTTTTTCTCTATCTAAATCAACTAAATCCATTTTAATATCTTCAATTTTTCTAGAGAATTCTTTTTTTACTTCAGAAACATCAATTTTTTTGATTTGATCTGTTAATTCATCAAGTTTAACTTTCAAAGCTTTTCTAGTATCCTTTCCTGACCTTGGTGCAAATAATATTCCTAAACCAGCACCAATTGCAGCTCCTGCTAAAAATTTACCAATTCCTGATTTTTTACTCATAATCTTCTTCCTCCTTATAATTTCCTCTAAATTTTCCAAATATCTTTGATATAGCACTTGTAACACCAAAGACAAGATTATCTGTAATGCTTGCAACACCATCAGAAGCAGTCTTTAAAACGGCTAAAGCTCCATCAAATGTATTAATCTTTTCTTCAACATTATCCATTACTCTATCAACCTTATTTAATACCTTAATTAATCTAATACCTAAAATAATCAAGATAATTAATAATATGATTGCAACAACATATAATATTACTGGTAATAATACTTCAACTAAAAACTCCATATAATCCTCCTTTCTAATTATCTTCACTATACATTGAATCAATCAAGTCAAACAAATTATCATCATCAACATCTTGTTTTTCATTCTTTTTAGATTCATTTTCAACCTTAACAGTTGTTTTTTCTTCTTTGAGTGGCTCTTGCTTTTTCTCTTTTACCTCAGGCTTAACTTCTTTCTTCTTTTCCTCTACCTTTTCTACTTTTTTCTCTTCTTCTACTTGTTTTTTTTGAGGTTTCTTCTCTTTACTAGCATCAACATAATCAACATTATACTCAAGACCTAAATCCTGGAAATATTCCATAGCATCACCTACAGTAACTTCCTTAACTTCTGGTCTATCTTTTTCATCTGTCAAATCAACTAGTAAATTATCATCTTCTTCTTCGATATCAAAAGTATTATTTTCAGGCTCAGTTTTTTCAACTTTATTTCCTCTTCTACCAAATGCCTTATTTCTAATATCATCAACATTTACATTTGTCCTAGAATAGTTAGATGTAATTCTTATTTCCTTTTTGGAAACAACATCTTCTTTTTTATAATTCTTATCTAATATTCCATAGATAGGAGAAATAATTGGACTTGGTTTAAAATACTGTTTTTCTTCTTTCTTCTCATAAGTTCCATATTCATAAACAGGAACTTTATAAGAATTATCAACACCATAAGGTCTACTTTCTTTAACAGAGAAACCACTTTCAACCTTAGGCTTTTCTTCAAAAGAATAATGACTTGGTTCAGGCCTTACATTATGATTATGCTCTTCTCTTTTTTCCTCATCATGTTTCTTTTCTTCTAATGTATTATTTTCCAATTCTTCAACAGCATAAGCTTCAACGATTTTTGGTTCATCAACAACTTCAAAATCTTCATCATCCATGAATTTAAAAGTATGCTTTGGTTCTTTAATTGTCTCATCTTTTGGTCGTATTTCGAAATCTTCATCTTTTAGTTCTTCTTCTTCAAGTTGTTCAATTTTATCCTCTTTCTTAGGTAAAACAATTTTTTTAGCTATAGGCTTTTCTGCTTCTTTTTTCTCATCTTTTTCCTTCTTGAAATGATGTTTACTCTTTTTTTCCTTTTTTGGTTTTTCTTCTACTTCAACATATTCTACTTCAAAAAGAGCATTCTTCAACTTATCAAATACACCCATGAGTTCACCTCTTTTTTAATAATCTATATCTATCTTTTCATCCTCTAGATATTTATTATATTCTTCACTTTCATTTCTTTTTATTACTTCCATATATGATTCTTTACTAGAATCAGCCTTAAATAAACTAAAATCCTCTTCTTGATAATCAAGAGCATTCTCACCTATTAAACTCTCTATTACAGAATCATTAAATTTTACAGATCTCAATATATAGCAAATATTAGTTATAGAATCAGTTAAATCTTTTTTAGAGACGTAAGCTTCAATTTTAACATAATTATAAACAAACTGAATAAAATACTTATCATCTATTTCATCAATTTGTACATAACCTGTTTTATTATTATAATCAAGTCTTTGAGAATAATGAGAATCATTGTTTATTTCATAATCATTTTCTTTTTTATGATAATAACTAATTACATCAACATACATATAATACCTATTATTATTCATATCTTTTAATAAAGCATTATAAGAATCTTTGTTTACAAATGAAACACCCTTTGGTAAATAATATCTATAACCATCATAGTTTACATTATGTAAATTTGTTTTATGTGACAACAATATCTTAATATTCTTACTTATATTAGTATTATCAAGTTTATAAACACTACATCCCGTTGCCAAAACAACAACTATAGAGAGTAAAACAATTAATCTTTTCATATTTCACCTACTCTTATTACATTATATCATTTTTTTTGCAAATGTAAAATTTTTTTACCCTAATTTACACTATTTTTTATCCTTAGAACATCTTACAAAATATATAGGCATTTCTTGTCCAGAAAACTTATCCTCATATTCTGTAGTTATAGGAGGCATATTATCTTTATGCAAATCCAAACTAACTTCTTCTAATATATACCCATAATTACTAAAGCTAACTAGAGAGTATGAAAACAAATCTTTATTGTCAGTTCTCATTTCTATATCCTTATTACCACAAAATATAGAATCATATTTCTCTAAAAAAACTCTACTAGATAATCTCCTCAAATGATGTCTATTTTTAGGCCATGGATCGGAAAAATTTAAATAAATCTTATCAATTTCCTTGTCAAAAATATTATCAATATCTAAGGCATCTGCCCTAATCATTAGAAGATTATTAATACCTTCTGGAACCTTCTTTAGTGCTTTTGCAATAACACTATCATATTTCTCTATACCGATAAAATTAATGTCTTTATAATTTAAGGCATTGTTTATAATAAACTGTCCCTTGCCCATTCCTATCTCAATATATATTGGATTATTATTACCAAATAATTTATGCCATTTTCCTTTATTATCATAACAATCCTTTACCAAGTAAGGAGAATTATTCATTATTTCCTCTTTATTTTTTACATTCCTAAGTCTCATAAAATCACCTGCTTAATATTTTAACACATAAAAATAATAATTGCATAAAATAAAAGAGAAAGAAGTGATAATATGAACAATTTTATCTATCCTCCCACAAATTATCATCAAATAATAATAGAAGAATTAAGAAAAATAAACAATACTCTAACAATGATTGAAAAAAAAATATCTCCTGACAATACAAAAAAAGAAAATAATTACTTAGAAAAAGATGATAATTACTATATGATTTAATTAAACTTATGATATACTATTTATAGAAGAAAGAGAGATAAAAAATATGCTTAAACTACAAAATATAGAAAAAGAAAAATTTGACAGTTTTGTTAAAAATCATAAAACAAAATCACATTTTTTACAGTCTTTGTCATGGGGAGAACTATCAAAAGTTAAAAAAAATCTAACCCCATTTTATCTTGGTTTAGTTGACGATGAAAACAACATAGTAGCAGCAACATTATTATTACAAAAACACCTACCCATGAATAAATGTTACTTCTATGCACCAAGAGGCTTTGTAATTGATTTTAAGAAAAAAGAATTATTGAATACATTTACTGCAAAACTAGTTGAATTTGCAAAAAAACATAAAGCAATATTTATAAAAATAGATCCCGATATAATTAAACAAAAGACCAATTACCTAGGAGAAACCGAAGAAAATAAAGACTATGATCAAATTTTTAATAATATAAAATCTTGTGGATTCAAACATCAAGGTTATACAAAAAACTTTGAAACAATGCAACCAAGATACTCATTTAGAATAGATTTAAGTCAAGACCTAGAAGAAATTAAAAATCACTTTTCAAAAACAACCAAACAAAGAATAGCAAAAAGCTTAAAACTAGATACAGAAGTTGTAATTGGAACAAAAAAAGACATTCCAGAATTCTATCATCTTATGACACTAACAGAAACAAGAAAAGATTTTATCTCATACAACGAAGATTATTATCAAACCCTATATGAAATATTCAATGGTAATGAAAATTCAAAAGCAACTCTTTTCCTTGGAAAAATAAACATAACAAAAACAATTAACTCATTAGAAAAAAATCTAAAAAATATAAACAATCAAATATCAATATTACCTATTGATAATTTAAGCAAAAGTGCTAAAGCAAAATTAAAAGAACTTACAAGGCAAAAAGAAAATACTACAAATGAAATAGCAAAATATAAAGACTACAAAAAACAATACGGAAATGAAATAACATTAAGTGCTCATATGATTATCGAATATGGAGATAAAGCCTGGGTTTTATATGCAGGAAATCACAATATACTAAGTGAGACTTATGTTAATTATAATACATATTTTGAACATATTAAGTATTGTAAAAATAAGGGAATAAAGATTTATGATCAATTTGGTACAATAGGAGATTTATCAAAAGATAATCCATTAATAGGACTACATGAATTCAAGAAAAAATTTGGAGGAGATTATGTAGAATTTATAGGAGAATGGGATTATGTAACAAACCCTATTATGTATTTTGTCTTCACAAAACTAGTTCCTTTATATAGAAATATAGTTAAAAAAAGAAGTAAAAAGAAACTTCAAAATCAAATGAATAATGAAAAAGAAAAAGATCTAATATAGATCTTTTTTATTTTCTAAAAAACAACTTTTTAAAATTACTAATCATACCATTATTACCAAAAATACTCTTATCAAGATTAATAAGTCTTGAATATGCAAAATAAACAACTGCTCCAACAAATGCATAAAGAATAATTATTAGAACATTTACAATTCTAACATCAGAACATATTGGTACAAAGAATTTTAATATAAATAAAGCAATAATCATTATAATAGAACCACAAATTATATCCACAAAATGCTTTAAAACAGTCTCAAAGCTAATCTTATATTTATTATGTAGAATAATAATACACATAACTATTGATGTTAAAAAGCCAAATATAGTCGCACTTATTATTCCATAATAAGGAGGAAGTCCAATACTATAAAATGTTCTTAATAAACTCATATTCATAATAAATTTAACAACTACTCCACTTACTAAACAAATAAGTACATTTTTATAATCCTTAAGAGTTTGCAAAATAGTAATTAAACACGTAAATAGTCCAATAGCTAATCCAACAAATATATAATAACATAATAGCTTAGGTCCAAATTCACTAGCACCATAGAATAAAGTCCAAATAGGTTTTGACAGAAAACTTATTCCAATTGACATTGGAATCATTAAAAATAATAGAATATCAAGAGATAAAGATACTTTCTTATTAATCTCTTTTTCATCTTTTTTTACTATACTTTCTGTTAAATTTGGAATCATACTTACAACAATACCAGATGATATTGCAAGTAATATCATATTAAATTTCTGTCCCCAAGTAGATAACATACTATATATTATTTCAGCATCATCTGCACTGTACTTAGCATATTCAACAAGACCCTTAACAACACTAAACATATCAATATAGTTATACAACGATCTAGTAACATCAATCATTATAAATGGTATTGCATATATAAACAATTTTCTAATAATATCTTTATCTGAAACAATAGGTTCATTAACAGTTCTTACTTTTTCATTAAATTTCTTTATATTCTTACGATATTTATTAAGTAAATACAAATAAGAAACAAAAGCTCCAATACTAGCTCCAAACAAAGCAATTCCAACAGCATAAGATAGTCTACCCTTAAATACTTTTAGTGCAACATAACTACCAAATATTATAATTAACACTCTAAAAACTTGTTCTAATACTTGAGATATTGAAGGAGGGCTCATAAATCTATGCCCTTCAAAATAACCTCTATATATACTCAAAATAGGAACTACCAATATAGCAGAACCAATTACTCTTATAACAAAAACAACATCACTTATATTGCTTCCACCAACAACACCACCCAATATCAATTTGGCAAGAATTGGTGCAAACAAAGTAATTAGAATAAAACATATTAAACCTAGTAATAAAGCAATTCTCTTCCCGAGGATAAAAGCACGTTTCTTTGCCTTATAATATCCTAATGCCTGATATTCAGATACTACTCTACTAACTGCCAATGGAATTCCAGCAGTAGAAATTGAAACAAAGAATAAGTAAATAGTATAAGCATAACCATACAAGGCTCCACCCTCATCACCTATAATTGCATGAAAAGGAATAACATATAGTATTCCTAGAATTTTAGTAATAAGAATTGCAGTAGTAACAATCATAGCACCATTTACAAAAGAATTTTTCTTCATTGTAACATCTTTTTTCATATATCCTCCACTACTATAATATCACATTTTTACTCCAAATATCTATAGATAATCATAGCAGAAAAACAATATATTTGCTCATCAGAAAAAATAGATACTCCTACTTGATACTTTATATCAACAACATCAATATTTTCGTCAAATAAAAATGTATTAATATCACTTTCTAAGTCTTCCTCATCTTCTTCATCAAA
>CACXJP010000027.1 GCA_902768065.1 uncultured Erysipelotrichaceae bacterium | reverse complement strand
TCTTGTATAAATTCTCCATTATCTAGAGCAACACTTACACCATTTGGTAAGCCATCAATTACAATCGAATAAATCATATCTACTTGTGATTGACTCGTAACATTTATTGTGTAACTTGCTTCTATATCCATTGGAGATGCTGCTATTGACATATAATGATTTCCTGACTCATTTACTGTAACATTCCATGTTGCTGCTACTAAATTTCCGTTTCCTCCGGTTACACTTCTTAATAATGCATAAGAAAAAGGTATTACAATGAGCAAAGTTGCTACTATCATAATTATCTTTTTGTTTTTCAAAAACTTTTCTTTCATAAAACCTCTTCCTTTCTACTATTATATATAATTATTGTTCTAGTTCTTTATCATCACTTTTACTAAAATAACAAGTGAAGAAATAGATACTAAGGAGCAAACAAACTATTATGTATTTATATTTAATTATTATATTTAGTATTTTTCCTGAATATACAACTTTACCAACTATTTTTTTCTTATCAATACTTTCATCTTCAATATTGTTGGCATCTCCTTTTGTTGTAATTTCATTTTTATTTATTTTTATGATTCTATGTGTTATATATCCATTGTCTTTTTTATAAGTTACTATATCACCTATTTTGTAATTATCTTGTTTTATGATTAATATGTGATCTCCTACATGTATATTATCTTCCATTGATCCTGTTTTGATATTATATATAACTACTCTATTCATTTTACTTAGTACTAGATAAGTACATAGAATTATAATTATTAATATCAAAAATATATCTAGTATTTTCTTTATTATTTTAATCATCAATACTTTCTGCCTTTACTTCTATTTTAAGTTCATATTTTGAATCAGGATTTTTTCCTATTTCAGTATCATTATCACTACTAATCCATTTCCATTCAAGGTAATATGTATCACTAGCTTTTGAATTCAATATAATATCTGAAATATTTAATTCGTTGTATGAAACATAATGATCAACTATATATGTATTATTTCTCTTCAATTTATATTTCATATTAATATTGTAATTATTTTTTTCTTTGAATTTTATTCCGTAATTTAATTTATAATTTGTTGCATTCTTAACAATAAATTGATATGTATTTGAACTTTCTGGTGCAATAATGTTATCTATCTCATACATTGAATTTGTAAATATTCTTGCTTTTGTACTTCCGTCCCAAGATATATCATCATCTTTAACAATCAATCCATTTTCTTCAATAGTTTCCTCTCCACCTGATGGATTTGTGTTATCTTTTTTATTTTTCTTCTTACTATCTTTTGTATCATTTGAAATGTTGTTGTTATTTCTACTATTTTTATTAGTCATTTTTGAATTACTATTATCTTTGTTAGTATCATCGTCTGTTATGCAGGAATCTTTATTACAATTTATTTCAATAATATCAACATTACCTGTTGGTTCTTGTTGTGCTTCACCTCTTCTTAATAAACAACAGTTATGAACTAATAAAAGGATAATAATAACAATTAAAGCTATTTTTATAAATAAATCTTTTGGATTATTGTTATTCTTATTTTTTTTCATATTTCACACTCCGTTATACTTTCCTTTAAAGCCTATAATATTTTATAAGCTTTAAACGAAAGAATAATTAAATTATTCATTCGATTATTCACCAACTACTTTTTGTCTAGCAGTTAATGTTACTGGAATTGAAATTTCTGATCCGTTTGCTGCTTTATCTGTTGTATCTTTAGATGTTGCATCTTTAACTGTACCAGTCCATGTAATATTAATTCTTACATTTGCTTTCATTTGTCCTTCTGTAGCACTATAAGCAATTGTTTGACTATCTGAACCACTAGCTAAAGAAACAGTCATTCCATTTGGAAGTGTAACACTTCCTAATTCAGCAGTTAAAACTACATCAACTTGTGATCCAGATGCATCTACAGGAATGTCAATATATCCAGTTGCTCCTGGTGCTATAGTATTATCTTTACCTGGATTAGCGTCCCAATGTATATTACTATATCCAAATGTATAATTAGCTGAATCCATATCTGTTCCATTAATTTTAACAGACCATGCAGCTGTATTAACAGTACCATTTGCTCTTGTACTAGAACGATAGATTGCATATGAGAATCCTATTGTAACTAAAAGAAGTAAAACAGCAATAACTAATAATTTCTTATTTTTCTTCACTCTTTGCACCTCCTTCCATCTCAATGTAATCGTAAAAAATAACTACAACTTTTCCCAAAAAGATTTTTCTTTATGATTAATAATCTAGATAGGCCATCCCGCTATTTTTACAATTATAATTGTAGCATAATATGGGTTTTTTTGCAAAAAAAAAGGGGATTTTTCCTTTTTTTTATTTTTGGTCAATCGGCTATTTTTGTTAAGTCATTTTGAATATTATCTGTTCTTTCAAATATTTCTTTTTAAAAACTTTGCAGCAAATTCTTCATCTTCCTGTAAAGATAATTCTTTTATTATGTACTGATGTTTTGACAATGATATATAATATATCACCATTTGTGTCAAGTCCTAATTTTATTTACATCTTCTTTTAGCTGCTTGACATTCAAAATATTCTGTATTTACATGTCTACCTATTGTAGCGTTCCGTGTATTAAGACATGGTTTCTTACTTTCACTTTTTGCTTTAATAATAATCTAATTCTAATAGAATTGATTCCAATTCATCTATTTTTTCTCTATTGTAAATATAGCTTTCTATATTGTTATGTTTTATCGTATAAAAATCATCTACATTTTTTTCTTCAGCTATATTGCTTACTGCTTTATCTAGTACATTTTTTGTTTTATTTATTACTGATTCTTCTATTGTTTTTTTATAAAGTGTTGTTTTTTTATGTGTATTTTTCGGTGCATTATATATCTCTTCTTTTTTTGTTACCTTTTTATTATATATATCAATAATATAATAATGACTTGTATAACTTCCTCCATCATTTTGAGTCGTTTTCCATTTTAAATCTGTTATGACTGTATACATATTATCTTGATTTGAAGATCCCGACTGTTCTTTCATTTCTAATATCTTTTCATTATTTTTAACAATACTATTAATTATTGTTTTTTCTTCATTATTTACACTTTCATTTGTCAATTTAATTATTCTTTTTTTATTTGTTCTATATTTGATCCATTCTTTTATTATCTTATCATTTTCTTTTGTAAATTTAATTTCTTGTGTCATATATCCATCTGATTTACATGGTGCTTTAATACACTCAACTGTTATTTTCGATTTTACTATTATTTTATTATTTTTAAGAATAATATCATAATTTGATGATCCATCTTTATAATGAATTATATGTGTATTCATATTTGAAATTAGTAATGAAACAATACCTCCAATAATAATTAATACTACTAAAATAATTGATACTACTATTAATGCTTTTTTCATATAATCACCATTTTTATTATATATAGTTTTTATATTATAGTAAATATTTTCTTTTTTCCTTTTTTTATATTTCTTACTAGAGTATATTCTTACTAGAGTATATTCTTGTACTCAATAGTTATTTATGTTATAATAGCAACTATTAAAAAGGAGGTATAATATGATATCTTTAATGGAGATTGATGGAGGATACATTCCTTCAGAAGAAAACAAATCTTATCATTATCAAAAAGTTTCAGAAGCAAAACAAAAGGATTTATCTCGTAGTATGAAATTTGCTAAAATTGAGATGAATAAACATTTAGTAAAAGCTCAAAGTTGTCTTAAAAAAGTAAATACTGTAGAGACTAGATCTAAGATTGAAATGGTAAGATATGGTAACACTTCTACTACTGCAGCACTTGCTCATTATAAACGTTTAGCGGCTTTTAATTTCTTTGTTACTACACTCGGATATATTGATTCTAAAATTAAATATGAAAGAGAAAGAATTGAGTTTGCTTCTCATTTTACTGTTGTTGATGATGTACAAAATGAAAGTAGTCACTATGACGAGATAGAACTACGTAAAGGTATAATTGCTTGATACTTGGTTGACAGAGAAGAAGTTTTAGATGGACTTAGATTCTTTATGGAAAATGATTATAATGCTAAAGAGATAATCGATGGTGTTTTGAAGGATGCACCTTCTTATTTAAATCTTGGTAGTTTATATGAAGATTGTGAAAAAGACTCTAGTAAATTAGAATTAATAACTGATTTAATAAGTGCTTATAATATAGGTTTAGTTACTCATGACTATTATGGTACTGATGATTGTTATGAAGATAGAATTAATAGATACAGACAATTATATAGTGATCTAACTGTTCATGTTAATACTAATAGTGCAGAATTAAAAAATGTTAAAGCAAAAATGAAAAAATAAAGATTTATTTCTTTATTTTTTCTTTCAATTTGACTAAGTTTAAACTATATAATACAATTTAGGTGGTGGTATTATGAAAAGGGTTGTATTGTTATTTAATGTAATATTGCTTGCTCTTACTATTGATTATCTTGCTGAAAATATTTCATTGTATATAGATAGTAAAAATAAAAATAGTATTAAGAATGAAATATTTATTAAAGAATCAGAACTAAAGTTTATTGAAAATGAAATAAATGAAAAAAACAAAGAATTAAAAGATATTGAAGATAAAAAATCTACTGAAGTTAGAATTTTAAAAGTATGGGAAAAAGAGTTAGAGAAAACACATTCTTAAAATTTGAGAGTGTGATTCTTACTATCATATTAATTCTTTGGATAATAATTATTTCATTAAATAGACTAACTTATCATAATAATAAAAAAGGGATAATTCCTTTAGAAAAGAAACTTCAGGATACCGAATTAAATATTAAAGATAAAAACAATAAATTAGATGAGATTAACAATAATATTAAAAAGTACAATAATATAGAGAATTCTATTAATAATACTAAGAAAGAGTATTTTAATAATATCAAGAAGCTTGAGGATGATATTATTGCTGGAAAGAGTGATAAGAAAATAGCTTATATCACTTTTGATGATGGTCCATATTATAATACTTATAGAGTTCTAGATATACTTGATGAGTATAATGTTAAAGCAACTTTCTTTACTATTTCTATGAATGGTGAATATTGTTATGACAATAAAGATGAAAATTGTTTTTCTATATATAAAGAGTATGTTTTAAGAGGTCATACTATTGCTAATCATACTTATACTCATGCAATATTTAAAGGTTTATACAGTAACACTGATTCTTTTCTTGATGCTATTGATAGGCAAGATGCTCATATCAAAGAATATGCTTTAGGTTACTCTCCAAATATCGTGAGATTTCCTGGTGGTAGTTCTACTGCTAAAGGTCTTAAAGAGCCTATAATTGAAGGCTTAAGAGAACGTGGATATGGATGGGTTGATTGGAGTGCTAATGATGGTGATGGTGGTGGATTATCTTCTACTGAACAGGCTTGGAATAATTTTACAAATACTATTAATGATAAAATTGAGGTAATATTATTCCATGATTATAATTATTACACTACTGAAATACTTCCTGATGTTATTACTTATCTACAGGATAATGGTTATGAAATATATCCTTTATTCTATGAAAGTAGTAAAATAAACAAATAAAAATATGCTTATAGCATATTTTTTTTCTTTAATATTATAGCAATTATTATTGATAGTATTGCTGAGATAACCATCAACACAACAAATGCTTCTCCCATAGTTGCAAAATTTCCTAACGGAACATTCATTCCCATAAATGATGATATCATTGTCGGAATTGATAATACGATTGTTGCTCCTGCTAAGAATTTCATGACATTATTAAGGTTATTTGATACTACAGTTGCATATGTTTCTGTGATTGATGATAAGATATCTCTATAGATACTACTCATCTCTATTGCCTGTTTATTCTCTATTACAGCATCCTCTAAAAGATCTTTATCTCCTTCATATAATTGGAATATTGATCCCTTATATAATTTATCTAAAACTAGATCATTTGCCTTTAATGAAGTAATGAAATAAACTAATGTTTTTTCTACTTCTAGTAATTCTAGTAAATCTTCATTTTCTGTTGATTTTTTTAATACTGCTTCTTTCTTCTCAATGTCTTTATTTATTTGTTTTAAGGCTCTTTGATAGTAGTTAGATGTTTTTAATAATACTTGGATTAGAAATCTTACTTTTTTTGCTGTTCTAAAGTCTTTTACTTTATTCTTTATAAAATCATCTAAGATATATGTTTTCTTTGGTGATACAGTTATTACATAATTGTTATTTGTAATTATAATACCTAATGGGTAAGTACTATATACATGAGCATCTTCATCTTCTTCAAGAAATGGTGTATCTATTACTACTAATGTAGCATTTCCACTTTGCTCTACACGTGGTAACTCTTCTGTATCTAGCATTTTTAACATTAAATCTTTATCTACTTTTGTCTTTTCAACAACTTTATCTATCTCATCCATAGTTGGGGAGACTAGTGAAATCCATGAATCTGTAGTTATCTTTTTATTCTTCTTTAATTTTTTTTCTACTGTACTTGTTTTATATATTTTTATCATAAAAATCACTCCCCTCTTTTTCGTGCTATATTATATCATATTTTTTTTATTTTGGCCAGAAAAAAATAAATAGTTCTATTTTTTAGAACTATTTAATTCTATTGTAGTTGTTTTTTCTTTTCCATTTCTGATGTATTTAACTTCAACTTTATCTCCTACTTTATGTTGAAATAGTTCATACTTCAAATATGCAATATTCTTTGTTTTTTTATTATCTATTGAGATTATTATATCTCCTTTTTGGAGTTTTGCTTTTTCAGCACTTCCGCCTTCTTTTACATTTAAAATTACAACTCCATCTCTTATATCATCTGATATTTCAATATCATTACTTTCTATAGTTGCACTATTAGAAAGGTTAGTCATAGAAATGCCTATTTCTGGCCAGTGCATTTCTTTTCCTTGTTCAAATTCTTCTAGATGACTTTTTGCATATTCAATAGGTATAGCAAAAGCCATTCCTTCTATTCCTTCATCTGTTAGTTTAAGGGAACAAATTCCTATAACATCTCCACTAGCATTTAGAAGTGGTCCTCCACTATTTCCCTTATTGATTGGAGCATCTATTTGTAGTACTTGCATTAACCAGTTTCCTTGTGGATTATCTCCTACTGTTGTCTGAACCATTCTGTCTTTTCCTGAGAGTATTCCTGAGGTTACTGATCCTTTATAATTTGAACTTACTGGAGCTCCTATCGTGAAAACAGTATCTCCAATATTCGTTTTTTCACTACTTCCAAAATTAACTATTTTTTTTGCTAACTCTTTATTTACTCTTAGAACCGCAAGATCTAAATATGCATCTTTTCCAAGTACTTCTGCATAATCTTCTTCATCTAATGTATTGATTACTCTTATAGTTGTTCCTGTTAAGACATGTTCATTTGTTAAAATATATGCATATCTATTATCTACTTTATAGAAGAATCCAGATCCAGTTGTATCTATACTACTACCACTATATGATTCTATTACTACAACTGCATCATATACTTTATCTACTGAAGCTGCTAATGATGATTTTTCATATATTTTTGTTTTATCTTGTACAACAACACTATTTGATATATTTATCATTAAGAGATACATCATTAAACCGCCAACAAGAAATGATGAAATTATTAATATTATTTCCTTTATTTCTTGTTTTTTAATCTTCATTTAAGTCTTTACTCCTCTCAATACTAGCAAGGTTTTTCCAGTTTTTTGGGAAGCCCATTCTATCTAATACCTTATTTATACTTATTGTTCTAAGATTGAAATTTAATGTTTCTAATATATGATCTAATTCAAATGTCATATTCTTGAAGTCATCTGTATTCAATAATTGTTTCATTATAATTATTAAACAGAACACATCATTTTTACCTTGAATATAAATATCATCTTCTTTTTTCAGATTAAGTAATTTATGATATACGGTATCATCTATTAGTTTTTGAGTTTTATTTTCATAAAGAATATCTTCATGAGCACATAAATTTCTATAGTTTGCTAATATTGGTAAATAGACAATTAATGAATTCGTATCTATATCATATACATTTGCTATTTCTTTTTGATCTTCTGGTTTTAAGATAGAATACATTTCACTTACTATTCCGAACGATAATACTTTTACTAAAATCCATAATGGTATATATCCATAGTTTGATACATAGTGCTGTGTTGCAGTGTGTTGTGATCCATTTACTCTGATTTGTCTTTTCATTTTCTTTAATAAATCATTTAATTGAGCTTGTTTATTTGGATCTGGAGTGAAGTTTTTTGCTTTTAAGTAATCTCTTTCTTTATATCCATATTTTTTTGATAATTGATAAGAAGTGATTGATTTTAAGTTATTTTCAATTACTAATATATATTTAAACAAGACATTTCTAATTGATCTATCAAACAAGAATAAACTATATAGTTCTTCAAAAGTTGTTCCTTCTTTAAAATGTCTATCTCCTGGTTCCATAAATAAATGTCTATATCCCATTAAGAAGAAATAGTTTTCTCTTAGTAAAATCTTTTTTGCATAATTTTCATCATTTATTATTAACCCCTTAAATTTTAGAATTTCAACTTGTTCATCAAGATTCTTAAAATTCTTTTCTATCTTGTCTTTCATAGTATCACCTATTATAGATTATAACACATTTTTTTTATAAAAACATTAGTTCATAATATTTTATTGAATAATTAATTTCCTAATATAATTTATTATTATTTCTTTTAAATAATATATTTAATAATGAATAATAAATGTGTTATAATATATTTATTTTAGGAGGAGTAAATATGCCAGCAACTGTAACACATACTATATTCGCAAAAGATGTATATGATATCTTAACCCCTGAAATAAGAGGATATCTTGATATTGATAGATTTAAAATGTTTGGGCAAAGTGTGGATTCTTGCTATTTTTATAATTTGTTATCTGTTTTTCCAGGAAAGGAAATCAGAGAATTTGCTAGTATTTTTCATAGTACTAAGTCACAAGAATTATTCTTAAATATTATCAATTATATGAAAGATAATAATATTAATGATACAGATACTTATTCATTTTTATTTGGATTAATTTGCCACTATGTATTAGATTCCACAGTTCATCCATTTATCATATATAAAACTGGTATTATGGATAAAAATAAACCTGGTACATATAAATATAATAATCTACATCATTTTATGGAGACTTTTATAGATAATGATCTTATTTCTAGAAGATTTAAAGTAAATCCATATTCTTTTGATTTTAGTGGATATATATTTAATCATAAGGCTTTTTCTAAAGAATTAAATAATACTATTAACTATGCATTTTTTAATACTTTTGATATTAAGAATATGGGAAGTATTTATTATAAATCTTTAAAACAAATGAATATGTTTATTAGATTATTTAGAAAAGATAGATATGGAATAAAAAAATACTTTTATAAATTTCTTGATTCCTTTACACCTAAGTATTGTTTTAGGCTAGAGGCAATTAGTTATCATTACCCTTTAGAGGATAAGCATAACTTTTTGAATAATAATCATAGTCTTTGGAGAAATCCTACTAGTTATGAACTTACAAGTAGAGAATCATTTGTTGATTTATATTTAAAAGCTATAAAGAAAGCAAAAGTAATTATGTGTGCTAGCTATGATTATTTAAATGGTAAAGATATTGACTTAGAAAAGATTTTTGATAATTCTAGTTATTGTACAGGAATTGATTGTAATAGTGAGAAAGAATTAAAATACTTTGAATTTTAATTCTTTTTTGTATATTGAGCTTATATTTATTCATAATAATATTAGGTGATATTATGTTTTATAAATATGAGATTAGAAGAAGTAATGGAGAAGATTGTTTATACTTATACATTTCTTTGAATTATGAGTTTTCTAATGAGTTTACTAATAACAATAGTTTAAGTATTTTATCTAAGGATTATATAAAGACTAATAATATTAGATTTAGTGGAAAAAAAATATATTATGTTGTAAATGGTATTGTTGTTAAAAAATTAGATTTAGATACAAATAAATGTGTCTTAAATGACAGTTATAATCCTGATAATTATCTTATTAATCTTAAACTGGATGATGATAGTTTATGTGAAATTACTTTAAGGGAATATCTTACTAGTGTGTTATTTTCCTATTATGATGATAATATTGGAGATGAGGTGTTGAAATCAATTTGTATTTTGTTTAATACTTATTCTTATAAAATGATGAGAGAAAATAATTTTATTCCTGAAAATAATGATTTTTTTAAATATATTAATTTTAAGGAATATAGTCTGAATTATAATGACTATTCTGACATAATAAAAAGAATTAATAATATTATTAATTCTGTTTCGTGTATGTATCTTTCTTATAATAATGAATTGATTCTTCCTTTTATTCATTTTTGTAATGTTGGAAAAACTATTACTAATAGTAATTATCCATATTTAAGTAGTGTTAAGAGTTTATGGGATATCGCATCTTCTGATTATATTAAAGTCAATGACTTTACCTATGAAGTTATAAGTCAAATGCTTAATACTAATATTAATAATAAAAGTATAATTATTGTTAAAAGTAATTCAATTATTATTGATAATAAGTCTTTTTCTATAAATGAAATAAAAGATATATTAAGTCTTAATTCTTGTTTTATTTATATTATTCAAAATAAAGATTATATTAGATTCATTACTAAGGGAGTTGGTAATTCTTTAGGATTGAGTATTTATGGAGCAATAAATATTGAAAATAATGGTGGTAATTATCTAAATATACTTAATTATTATTTTCCAAAGATAAATATTTATAAATATATAAAAGAACTTTCATAGTGAAAGTTCTTATTTTCTTTTTGCTAAATCCATTAATGCAGTATCAGCATCTTTATTAATCTGAACAGTTGTTTCAAGATATTTAGAATATCCTTCCACTGTTGCAGCAAAGTCTAATAATTCTTGATTATCTTTATTTCTTACTAATGAAGATATTATGTCAGCTTGTTCTCTCAAATCTTTTGAAACTTCAAGTATTTGATCGTATGTTAATTTACCTATCATTCTTTAGCCACCTCTTGTGTTGATTTTTCTTCTATTTTAGGTTTGCTTTGTGCAGTTGGTGCCTTTGGTGGTTGTTGTTGAGGAGATTTAAATAATTCTAGACTACTAATTACTACTTGTCTATATTCTTCAATACTATCTATGTAATTAAGATTATCTAAATTATCCCATCCAACCTTCATTTTAGATAGATAATCAAATATTTTGTTTACTGCTGTTATATATTGATTGTACTCTGACATAAATATTCCTCCTTTATATTAGGATAATCCTTGATCCATTCTTTAGCGTTGTGTCTCTTACTGTATGATTAACGTTATACATTTCTCCATCTTCTTTATTGTAGAAGTTGGTATCTGGTACTATCTGATATGATTTGTCAGATAATTCCACTAACGCTTGTTCTAGCAATTTTTTTATTGTTCCTACTTTTTTATTTATAGGAATGAATACATCATACTTTTTTTCTATAGACGGAATTTCAATTTCAATTAATATTTTATTATTCATAATTGACCTCCTATTCGTCTACCATTATCTTAATTAATGATGCTTTACCTTTCTTAACGGAGTATCCAAATCCTGGATCTATTTCTTGTCTTAATATTCTTGAATTAGTTGTAACCTTAAGGGTAAATTGATTTCCGATTCCATTTCCAAGCCAAATACCTTCTGATAAATCAATATTTCCTTTATACCAAGGTTCAAAACTGATAGTTTTAATAACATCAATATTTTCTACTACCAATATCTTCATATTATTTTTTGATCTAGCATCAACAATTAATTCTTGGAGTTTTCCTTTTTCTATTGCGCTTATCTTATTCATTAATGAATTAATACCAAGTATGAATGAGAATACAATTTTTTCTGGATCTGTATTTTCTATACGCTCTTTAAATTTATCTATTGAATTATAGCAAGTATCAGTACCGTATGTTACTCTTTCATCATTGTATTCATCTAATATTGTAAGTGCATCAAATATTATACATTCTGAATTTGGTATTTCTAATACATTATTTATTATTGCTTTTATAAATTCTGGATATGAAGCAACATCTTCACCAGTTATGTTGTACATAAATGTGTTACTTAAATCTATTCTAGATACGGATAAAGTTTCTTTTTCTACACCAACAGGTATTGTCTTGATATTTCCAAGATATTTACTTACAACTTCTCTATTAACAACATCTGGAAGTATTGGTATATTCTGAGCTTTGAAATCACATATATCATTTAATTTATTACATATTACTTTAATATAATCTGTCATTCTTTCTTCTCTGTATACATAAGATGTTTGGAACTCAAAGATAGAATCTAATGATATTAATCCACGACCATATACTTTTGATGGTTCTTTCTTTCTTACACCTGCGATTACAGATGCATAATCCATTGGATCGTTGAATTGTAGAACAACATTTTGTTTGAAGTTTTGTCTTAATCTGTATCTTACTGTATTTGGTCCATTTGTTGTGAAAATGAATATTACACCATATTTTAAACAATCTCTTGTTACTTGGCCTAATGTTTCTTCATAATCTGGATATGTTTCTATGAATGCCTCTACATTATTAATCATTACTACTATTAATGGAAGTTGTTTACCACCATGGTTAATGTAGAATTCATATGAACCATTGTAATCAACAAATATTTTCTTTCTTTCTTCTATTTGTTTAGATACTAATTTAAATAAGTTTGTTATCTTTTCTGCTTCTGATGAAATAATTACTTCACCAACGTGTGGGGCATTTTTAAACATTGTTAATGTTTCAGCACCAAAGTCTAAAATATAGAAGTTTATTTCTTTTGAATCGTGAGTAGTTATACATGAATAGATAATTCCTGCCAACATCAATTCTTTACCACTACCTGCAGATCCGAAGATAATTGTATTACCTTCTGATGATAATGGTAATGTTAATACATTTTGTGATTGGTTATCAGGATCGTCATATTCTCCAATTATAGGATTGATCACATTTTTTCTAGTTTTAAAGTGATATTTTGCCTTTAAATCATCTGTATATATAACATCTGGTATTCTTGGTAACCATAATTGTTCGATTGAAATATTTTCTTTTTTAGATTCTTCAACAATATATTTGATAATACTGGTAATTTCTTCTCCTTGTGATGGAACTACTACATCATTTTGTTTTGTGTCTAAGGATCTTATTATGCCTCCTACATTATCAACTATTGATATTGACTGATCCGCTTTTTTCTTTCTTTTTTCTGTTGGATAATATTGTGCTCCGGCCCAAGCAGCTTGTCCCATTGCAAATAATTCATTATATCCTACTTGTAGATAAAATCTACCTGTTGTTTTTAACTCTGCAGCATCTGGACATTTAATCATATCCATACTATCTGATTTATCTTGAACTCTTAAACATATTCTAAATTTAGAGTTTGACCAGATTTGATCATTAACTACACCACTTGGTTTTTGTGTTGCTAGTATCAAGTGAACTCCAAGGGAACGTCCGATACGGGCTGTTGAAATCAATTGATCCATGAATTCTGGTCTTTGATCTTTCAACTCAGCAAACTCGTCTGAAATTATAATCAAGTGAGATATTGGTTTATCAACTAAACCTTGTCGATACAAGTTTTGATATTTATATATATCAATTGTACTTTCATTTAATTTATCTCTTGCTTCATTGAATAATCTTTGACGTCTTCTTAACTCACTTTGTACAGATGCTAATGATCTGTTCATTTCAACTGTATCAAGGTTTGTTATTGTACCAGCTAAATGTGGTAATTTCATACCTGATTCTTTATTTTCAAATGCTCCTGTTAATCCTCCACCTTTATAGTCGATAAGTACGAATGATACTTCGTTTGGATGATAGTTTAGAGCCATTGATAGTACATAAGTTATGATAAATTCTGATTTACCTGAACCAGTCATACCTGCTATAAGTCCATGTGGTCCGTGTGCTTTTTCATGTAAATCTAACTTAAATAACTCTCTTGATTTATCTAATCCAACTGGAACTTGTAATGTTTTTGTTGGATCATTTGTTTTCCATCTATTAAGAATGTTTAATTGTTCAACCATACCAACATTGTACATTTCAAGGAATGAAACACTTGCGGGAAGGCTTCTATTTTCTCTTGCAATATCTATTGGTATGTTTGCTATTATTTTACAACATTCATATATATCTAGTGTTGGATCAAAATCGGCAACAAATTCTTTTTGTTTATTTGATACTAACTCATTCTCAAATAATCCTGATTTTTTATCACCAATACTTATGAATACAGAACATTCATTTGGAATATTAACAAGTCTTGGACTAATTACTGTTAAACTGAAACCATAATTTACTTTCATATCAGTAACATCTTTTAGTAATTCTACATCTCTTACTGATTTATAATCATCTGTTAAGATTAAATAATATGGCTTATATTGTTTATAATTAATCTCACTTAATTCCATTTTTCCATTTTTATCAACAAATTTTCTTGATTGCATCTCTTTTTCTAGTTCAAATGATACTTCTTTTGCTTCATCAATATTTGTTGCAAAATATCTAAATGTTCTATTATTATCCCAGTTATGTGGAGCAATTTTTAGATACTCCCAATTACTTTTATTTTGTTCATTAGTAAATACAACTATTTTTAAATCTTCATAGCTATGGAATGTAATCATTTGAAGGATAAGTCCTTCAATGAATTGTTTTTTATTCATTCCAGCACCTATGATTGCGATAATATTACTTTTTACAAAATTTAAAGATATAGGTACGTTTTCTAGAGTTCTTGAGGCTGTTCCCACTTTATATACTTCGTCAAGTAACGTATCTGATTTCAATGAGAAGTGTTCTTCTGGTGCAGTTATTTTTCCTTTTAATTCAGTTGATCCTACACCTAATCTTAAATCTAGGAAATCTTCCTGAATTATTTCTCTTTCCCAAAGATTTCTTTTTCTTTGATAAATTATTTCTTTTGTTTCAGTTAATGGCAAATAATTATCAATTAATATTTGTCTTTGGATTTTCATTTCTGCTTGTATCTTTTCCTTTTTATTCTCAAGATACTGCATGTACATATTTACTCTTTCTTTTTCACGTTTCTTCTTTTGTTTATTTTGATATCCTCTTTGTAATGTTGGCCACAATAACATTGTAGCTAACATTGCTCCAGACATTATTAAAGTTGGAGCTGCGGCTTTTAAATCTGTTGTTCCCTCAATAACACCTTGAAGTGAAGTAACTCCCATTGACATTGACATCATTGCCATAGTAAGCATTGGTCCAACTGTGTATATTAATGGAGTTTTATCTTCTTCTTCTTTTCCAGGTGGTGGATCTATGTTAATAATTGCTTCCTCAATACCTGTTTTAAATCTTGGTGCTCTATAGAAATAATCATCTTCTTTATAGAATTCTATATTTTCTTCATCTGGATTATCAAATTCTGTTTGTTTTTGAACAATTGCTTGAATCGGATCAAAATAATTATTATCGATTGAAAGATTATTTCCAATATCATTAATAATTACTGTATCTTTTATAACAATTATTTTTAATCCCATGATGAAAACAATATCACCATATTCTAATTGTGCTGTTGATATTGCAACATTATTAACATATGTTCCGTATTTACTATTTAAATCTTGTATAACCCATTTTCCATTGTTGTAAATTAATCTAGCTTGTTGTCTTGATACTAGAGGATAATTGTAGTTAATTGCTGCAGATGAATTGTTTCCGATTAAAATTTCCGATTTATTTTTTATTCTTAATCTATGGCTGTTTCGATCATTAGTTGGTGAACAATATAATATAACGTATTCATTATCTGTATTTATTTTCAAAAAGTATAAGCTATAATCACTTAAATAAGCTGACTCGATTTCATTTTCTCCGGACATAATCTTTGTTTCGAAGTCACTCTTAATTTTCCATTTTCCATTTTCTTCTTCTACGTTGATAAGGTTTCTTACATTTCCCATGTAATCATTATCTGTAATCCAATAATTACCAGATATTTCAGTTGGAAGAGTAAAATTATAAATTTTCTTTTTTTTGATTAATCTGACAATCATCGATTTCACCCCGTATTATTCTAATTATATATAGTATTATATCTTTTTTCATCTTTTTTTACAATACATATATTTAACAATAATTTCTTTTTATCATACTTTATAATGGTGATGTTATGATTAATATTATTTACAGTTTAAATCCAACAGTTCTTGCCCTTTTTGGTGGGATTTTCTCTTTTTTTATTACTACACTTGGTTCTGCGATTGTTTTCTTTTTTAAAAGGACTACCAAGACCCATATGAATATGCTTATATCAATTGCTGCGGGTATTATGTTTTCAGCTAGTTTCTTTTCTCTTTTAAATCCCGCAATTATATTATGTTCTGATCTAAAACAAAACTTTTTTGGTTGTATTATTGGAGGGTTTATTGTTGGTGGATTATTTATTTCTGGGTGTAACAAGTTGATTGATATGATTAGGATTGATAAGTTTTATGGATTGAAAAAGTCAATTTTGTTGTTTTCATCTATCACGCTTCACAATATACCCGAAGGTATTGCAATTGGTGTTGCATTTGGAAATATCATATATGGTGGCAGTCTAATCGCCGCTATTTCTCTTACACTAGGAATTGCAATTCAAAACTTTCCTGAAGGTGCTGCTATAAGCATTCCACTTAAAAGAGATAATATATCCTCTGGGAAAGCTTTTCTTATTGGATCTATAAGTGGAATAGTCGAACCAATATTTGCTGTTATAGGCTCACTTTTAGTACTTAAAATGAATTATTTGCTAACATTTATACTTTGTTTTGCAGCTGGTGCAATGATCTTTGTAACAGTATTTGATTTAATTCCAGAAAGTCAATCTTCAGAAAAAAAAGACCTTATGGCCATACTATTTATTATTGGTTTTGTTATTATGATGTCTTTAGATGTATTACTGGGATAATTCTTTTATAATTATTTTTTGATCCTTTTTTAAATAAATTCCATAGAGATCTGTTTTTGGTGCAATAAATATTTTATCATTAGATATTTCCTTTTTTTCTTTTTCCACAGTTTCTGTGGATATTTTTTTAAAAGAATAATTATGATTATCAAGAACAATTATATTTTCATCAAGCCAAAGGCATTCTTCTGGTTTCTTCCCATTATTAATACTCCAGTATCCATTATTATTTTTGTGCCAACCATTATTTGTAAATTTTCCCTTCCCACATTCTATGTGACAATGATTACCTGATGCATTACCTTTGGTTCCTTCATAATAGAAAATTTCTCCTTTTTTTATTTCTTTTCCAACAAATAAGTCACTTACATCATTATTATGCGCAAACATTATATTCATGTAGTCTTTTGTACCATCTGGATATTCAACAATCTCTTTGCTTTCTAACCATACCTCATTAGCATCATTTTGATATATTTTTTTGATTACTCCTGTGAATGGTGCCTTTACTGGACTTATATTGTAGTCTTTACCTGCGATATCAATTGCATAACTATCTATATGTGTCCCTTCATCATATCCTTGTGTTATTCGCAAATAATCCATGGGAAAAATAGGTTTTTCCACTATTTATCCTCCTCATTAATAACGTTTTCTTGGGGAATAGTTATGTTTTTCTTAGCTATTATTTCCTCATATGAGGAAATTCTTCCTTCTAGTGTTTTATAAATAGAATCAGCACCAATAAAGGAAAAGAGACCAATCCATAGACTATTTGGAAGGTTGATATTTGTGAATGTTTTACAAAATAAAACACTTATCAAAATATTTATTAGAAAAGAGTATATTGTCAAATATTTACTGCTTTTAAATAATCCTTTTGTTTTTTGAACAAAAGCACATGTTATAGAACTTATTATTATTGATATAATTAAAAATATCTTTAAATTATCTATATTAAACAAATTAATACCTCCTATATTATCATATGTTTATTTATATATAAGATACAAATAAAAAAGATAGTAAGATAGTATAACTATCTTATTTTGTTTTCTATGTATTTTTTTGTTATCTTTCTTATTTCTTCCATCTTTATTTTTGTATCTTTATTAGTATAATTAAACCTATCAATAATTGTATCTACATAATTATTATTTTTAATGATTCTTAAGGTTTCTTTAAAGTTAATATCAAAAATAAATGCAAGAACGCAAAGCCAATAATCTAGTGGTGTTTTTCTATCATGTATATCAACACATTTATTATTCATTATTGTTTCATATACTTTATCTGATATTGTTGATGTTTCTATTTCTTCTTTTTTCTTTACTTTACCTGGAAAAATAGCTTCTATTTTTTCCTCTTTTTTCACTCTAAAATTATCTAATTTATCGGCATCTCTTATTATTTTTGAATGAAGTAGTGATCTATCATCAAGATTATCTTCTATCTTATATTTATTATGATTTAAGATAGCTTTTTTTATTATTAGGTCGTATTCATCTTCTTCAATAAAATTTCTTATTAAGCCTTCATCAAATAATATATGAACTCCATAATCTGCATGATCAAACTTAACACTTTCAAATTGATCAAATACTTTTAGTTCTTCAAATCTGCCTATATCGTGTAATAGAGCAATTATTTCAGCGAGTTCTATATCTTCTTCTGATAGATTCATCATAGTAGCTATTTTATTTGAATTATCAACAACTTTATAAGTATGAACTACCTTTAAATCATAACCTAGCTTATCTTGCTTGTATTGTGAAATAAAGTTTTTAAATGCTTGATGTGCTTTCTTTAGATCTATCATTTCTTCACCTTCTTTACAAGCTCTAGGGCTGGATAGATAATCTTTTCTTTTTCTGATAATTTACTATCATTTCCAAGACTTCTTTCATCCCATTCATCACCATCCAAATTATCAGCAGCATAAAAGTATTGAAATATTTCTTTATCCCTAAATTCTGCGACTGCGGCCATTGCGGAGCATTCCATATCTACACAAATACATCCTTGTTCTTTTCTTCTTTCTTTTTTTGCTTCTGTCTCTCTATATGGAGCATCAGTAGTCCATACCTTTCCTTCCATTGCGGGAATATTTTGATTTTTTAATATTTCTTTAAATTCTTCTCTATATTTTCTATTAACATCTATTTCATCTGACGGTTTTACATAGTGATAACTTGTTCCTTCATCTCTTATAGCAGAAGTTGGTATTATAATTGTTAGATCATTTATACTATTAACTAGTGCTCCACAGGTTCCGAACATTATTAATTTTTCTAGACCCATAGCAATTAACTCTTCATAGGCAACAGTACAAGCTGGTGCTCCTACACGTGAAGTGAATAACGCTATATCAGTACCATTATGATTAATTCTATATACTGGTGTGATTCCATTGGCATTTCTTACCTCAGCTATTTTTTCTCCATTAAATATTTCAACATATCTATCCATTAGTTTTTGTGAAAAACAAGTTATACCTATTTTTGGAAAATTAGGTATTTTATTTTCATATGTATCTGGATTTATTATTGCTCTTTTTTCTTCATCAAATTCTTCTAATATCATTTTCTTCCTCTTTTTCTAATCAATAATATCTATTTTGATTATATATCTTATATTTATTAATTTTTGGTCATCAAGCTTAACAAATATGGTTGTTTCGCCTGCTCCCATTGATAATCCTGTAAGTATACCTGTTTCTGTTATAACCTCTTGGTTACTCTGAGTAGATATATATATTTTTACTTTTTTTCCTTCATATTTACTTAATCCTGTACTGAACATCTTTTATTATTCACATCCTTCCCTATGACTATATTATAATAGATTACTATAATATTTGACAATTATTTAAATCTTAATATTATGTTTCTTTACAAATATAAAAAGACCATAAATATGGTCTTTTGATAAACTGAATAACGATCTGATTATCTCTTTGAGAATTGTGGAGCACGACGTGCTTTCTTTAAACCTGGTTTCTTACGTTCTTTCTTACGAGAATCTCTTGTAATGAATCCTGCTACTTTAAGAGTTTTTCTGAAACTATTTTCTGAATCAGCTGGTGTAGTTTTATCATAATCTAATAAAGCTTTTGTAATTCCTAAACGGATTGCTCCAGTTTGTCCTTGGAATCCTCCACCTTTTACTTTTGCATCAACATCAAATAATTCTTGAGTATTTGTTAATACTAATGGTTGAGATAAATCCATTACACAAATGTCTGATGGGAAATATTCTCTTACATCTCTACCATTAACAGTTATTTTTCCTTTTCCTGGAGTTAATGTTACTCTTGCAACACTTGTCTTTCTGTGACCTGTTCCAGTGTATACGTTTTTCTTTTCTTTTGCCATAACTTAACCCTCCTACTTAACTTCAAGCACTTCTGGTTTTTGTGCCATTTGTTTGTGCTCGCTTCCTGCATATACAAATAACTTTTTGTACATTTGTCTTCCTAGTCTGTTATGTGGTAGCATTCCTTTTACAGCTCTTTCTACCATTTCAACAGGATATTCTTCTCTCATTGTTCTAGCAGTTCTTTCTCTTAATCCACCTAAATATTGTGAGTGGTTATAATACATTTTATTATCTAATTTATTTCCAGTTAAGTTTACTTTTTGTGCATTGATAATAATAATATTATCTCCACAATCAATATGTGGTGTGTAAGTTGGTTTATGTTTTCCACGTAGGTAAGTTGCAGCTAAGCTTGCTACTCTACCTAAAGATTTTCCTTCTGCATCGATAACATACCATTTACGTTCTACAGTTTCTTTTTTTTGCATATAACTTGTCATATTTTTTCTCCTTTTACTTAAATCAGACTTTCCCAGGGTCCAATTTATGTGGGGATTTGAATGTACCAGTTAAGATTATACTAAAAAAAGTATTAAAAATCAATACTTTTTTCTTATTTTCTATAGGTTTTAGGTGCTTCTTCGTATGAGTTTGTTGCTTGTTCTTGTTCTTCTAATTGACGAAGCGCAATTTCTAATTCTTCATTTGATCTTGAATCAACATATTCTTGTCTTGTTTGCTCTGCACGTTGTTGTTTATATTCCATATTTGACCTACAACTTACGAATTCTCCAATTGCATAAGTAGCTGTTACAGCTATTGCTGTACCAATATATGAATTCTTTCTAGATTTTCTTTTACTATCTTCACCTACATTTGAAGCAATTACTGATCCAGTTACTGCTCCTGCTCCTGTAATTAGTGTTGTTGATGTTAAGTTCATTATTTATTCCCCCCCTTATTTTTTGTTTTTCTTTTTCTTCTTGTTGTTTGTTTGCTTGTAATGTCTCTTTTATTAATTCTTTTAATTGTCTTAACTCTTCTGGAGTTTTAGCTTGAGCAATTATTTCTGATAATGATGGAATGCGATCTGATTCTTCTACAGCTTTATCAATTACTGCTGCCGCTGCTCCATATCTTTCAATATTATTTTCTATTTTTTTAGCTTGTTTTTTCTTTAATGCTTCTTCACATCTTTTATATTTGCAGATACTACAGTTTTGAATATTAACACATTCAAAGTTTATACCTGCACTTAAAATGCTTGCAACTAATATCGGTATAGCCCATGCTAATCCACAGGCAACAGCTATTGTTGATATTGCTGCTACTATGGTATCTTTAATCAATCCATTTATATGGATCTTTTTATTAAATTCCAAATATTTATATATTTCTGTTGGTCTATTTGGATCCATATGGTAATTGACGTTTTTTTCTTGTTTTAATTCTTTTCTTAAAGCCATTTTTCTAAATTTTGTATTTCTAATTATTTCCTTTTTCTCTTCTTCAGTTTTGGCTTTTGAAAGCAATTTCTTTTGTTGCTTATCACAACGTTTGTCAAACCACTTTTCTATATTTGGAAAGAATTTCTTAATTATTTTAAATTTTATTTTTTCAACAACGAAGACTAAGTCTTGGAACTTTTCAGCTCCTAATCTCTCGTATAACTTTATTTTCTTGTTATACATTTCCTTTTCTTCTCTTGTCATTTTCGAACCCCTCTATCCTCAAATGTGTACATATTATACCACAAAATCAAAAAAAAAGCAACATTTGTTTGATATTGCTTCCTATTTATAGTTAACATCAACCAAATATAATCCTTCTGCTGGTGCTGTTTTTCCTGATTTAGTTCTATCTTTGCTTTCAATTATATTCTTTATTTCTTTCGGATTAATTTTATTTTCTCCTACTTTTATTAGGATTCCTACCATGTTTCTCACTTGATACCTTAAAAATCCATTTCCTTTGAATGTTATTATTATTTTGTTATTATCTTGTTCTATATTTGTATATGTTATTTTTCTTATACAATTTTCTTTTTCTTTATTATCTGTTGCAAAGGCTCTAAAATCATGTTCTCCTTCAAAATATTTAATTGCTTCTTTCATCCTGTCTATATCTAGTTGATAATTATATTGAAATACATAGTTTCTTTCAAGGGGATTATACTCTCCTATATTTATTATATATTTATATGTTTTTTCTATTACATTATATCTTGCATGAAAATCATCTGGCACTACTTTTGTTTCTATTACATGAATATCATCTGGAAGATTACTATTCATTGCTCTTTTTAATTTTTTTTCATTGATTTTAACATCTATATCAGCATGCCCATATTGTGCCATTGCATGGACTCCTTTGTCTGTTCTACCTGTTGCTACTATTGGGGTATATTTACCATCATTTATCTTTGTAAGGGCCTCTTCTAGCCTTTCTTGGATGGTGTTATGTCCTTTTTGGGTTTGAAATCCTTTATAGGCAGTCCCATCATATGAAAATTTAATTAAATATCTCACTTTATCACCCCTTATACATGTTTATAGATATCTTTTATGATATCTCTTATATCACTATGATAATCTATCTTTACTTTCTTTTCTTTCTTAGCATTATATGTAAAATCTACAATCTTTGGAATACCAATTTTATTCTCTTTTAGTTTTTTTACATCTTGAAATACTTTTTTTGTGTCTCCAATTAAAATTATTTCTTTTGAATTATAGATTACTATCTTATCTGTATGTTGATACATCTTTTCAATGTCATCTGATACAAAGATTATTACCTTATTGTATTGTTCTTTTACTTTTCTTAATACAATCATTATATTTTTTATACTTTTCAAATCAAGATAATTAAATGGTTCTTCTATTACTAATATATCTGGATTTGATAGTAGTGAAATTGCTATTTGTAATAACTTTGTTTCTGATCTTGATATGTTCTTTATATTTCTTTCTAATATACTTTTATCTAGACCTACTATTCTAAGTGAATCATTTATTTTCTTTTGTTTATTCTTTGGATATATCTTTTTTTGTTTTAAAATATATTCCATTAATTCATTAATTGTTCCTATTTGAATGTTTAGATAATCATTTTTCTTTACTATGCTTATTTTTCTTTTTAATGTATTATAATCCTCTTTTGATAGAGTTTTCTTGTCTAATATTATCTTATCAATAGACTCATAATCTACTTTTATTATTTCCTCTATGTCGCTTAATTTATTTCCTATTATTCCATTTATATCTTTTGAGTTAAACTTAATATTTCCTATTTTTGTCTTATATTCTATTTCCATAGTTCTTCAATCATCTCTTCCTGATTTAGAATTATTTTATTTACTAATTGATAATCTTTAAGTTTAACTGATAAATCTATCATAAATGGAACTTCTAGGCCTATTTTGTTTAATACATTATCCTTATCTAGAACTCTTAGTGGTTCTCCTTTTAAGGCAATTTTTCCTTTATTAATTATACATAAATTATCCACATATATTGTGGAATTTAAATTTAAGCATGTAACTATGAAGGTTAAATCATATTTGTCCATACATGTATTGAAGAATTTATATATTTTTATTAATTCTTCATCTGTGAAATAATTATCTATTTCATCTATCATAACAATATCTTTTGAATTTAATATTGCAATGGCTATTTGAGTCAAGAATATTTCTTTTTCTTCTAGTGTATTTATATCCTTATTTTGGACCTTCTTTAATCCTAATTTTGATATTAAGAAATCTGTCTTTTCTAAATCTAGTGTTTCTTGTTGATATTTTAACTCATCTAGAATAGTTTTTTCATGAAAAATAATTTCCTGTGGAAAAACAACTTGTACTTTTTTGTAGTATTCATCATCTTTATAGTTATTTATTTCTTTTCCTTCGTATACTATGTTTGAATCTGTCATAATATCTTTGTTTAATATTCTAATTAATGTAGTTTTTCCACACTTATTAGAGCCTGAGATGGCTGTTATTGTGTGTTTTTCTATATAGATGCTTAAATCTTCAAAGATATCTTTGTATTTTATATTATTAATATTTAAAATAACATCCATCTTAAAACTCCTTTCTCTAACATAAAAACCAACTACTAGCTGGTTTTTTTCTTTTGAATATTATAAGCCATTTTTAATTTACTTTTATCAGATACAAATCTGCCAAAGAACTTGGCACATTTCATTTTAAATCCTGGAATAATAAGCATTTTGTTTTTAAACATATTATCTATAGCATATTTAGCAACATAACTACTTTTTAATGGTTTAACTGCGAATTTTACTCCTGCAACATTGTTAAAGTTAGTTTCTACTGGCCCTGGGCATAATACTGAGACATGTACTTTAGTTTTCTTTTTCTTTTGTTCATAATACAATGCCTCCGTAAGTTGATATACATATGCTTTTGTTGCATAATATGTACTCATTAATGGTCCTGGTTGGAATGCTGCGGATGATGCAACATTTAGTATATATGTATCGGTATCTCTTTTTTCCATATCTTTTACCATATGTTTTGTAAGAATATGTACCGCTTTTATATTTGTGTTTATTAATTCCAAATCTTTATTTAAGTCTGTATCTGTTAGATATCCAAAATCCCCTAATCCTGCATTGTTTATCAATATATCAATATTTTCTTTTTTGGCTAGAACGTATAAGTCTTTAACTCTTTGTTCATTTGATAAATCAGCAACTATAATAGTTACTTTTGTTGGTAAGTGTTCCTGTATTTGCTCTAATTTTTCTTTGTTTCTTGATACTAATATCAATTCATATCCTTTTGTTGCTAAATATCTTGCAATATCTAATCCTATTCCAGATGATGCTCCTGTGATCAAAGCTTTCATATTATCACCCACTCAGCTATATTATACCAAATATATTTCCTTTTTGCCACTAATATTATTCAAATATAAAAGTAGACTTATTATATCTAGTCTACTTAATTATGTTGTTTTGTTAAAAGAACTGCTGAAGTTATTAATCCTCCAACTAATATTAATGATATTGATAATATATTTAATACTAATGGTATTTTTGCTAATGTATCTTCAACTTTAACAACTTGATTATCATCTTTTGTTTCTTCTTTAGAATCTGATTCAATTGGTGTAGTATTATTGTCATTATTGTTACTGTTATTTGGTTCTACTATTTCTTTACCATCAATGGTTGGTAGAGTTTCTACTTTATCAACAATGTATTGTTGAATTAAACTTGCATCATAAATATCTGTTGTATTGTCTACATTTACATCTCCTATTAGTATTTGTTTTTGTGTAAATTGTATACTTTCACCAGCATATTTTTGAATTTGTAATACATCTAATTGATCAACCACTCCATCTTCATTAACATCTCCCATTTTAATAGGAATAGTGGTTTGTCCAGCTATATATGATCTGATGACTTTTGAGTCATTTGCTGTTATTTTGTTATCTCCATCTACGTTTCCTCTTTTTTGAGCTTCATAGCTTAATTCTATTTTATCAGATAAATAATTTTCTAATGCAGTTGCATCACTTACATCAATTTTTCCATTACCATCTACATCACCATATAAAATTGTTGTTTCTGCTTTTACATTAATACTAAAAAAACAAATAAATATTAAAATGATAGCGAAAATAAATTTTCTTTTATTCATATTCTATCCTCCTACACTATCTTATATAATTTTATCTTTAATAAATGTCATTGTCAAGATTTCAATTATTATATAATAAAAGAATCAACATTATTGTGTTGATTCTAATAGTTATTATTTTGTTTTCTTAGTTGTTTTTTTTGTTTCTTTCTTTTCTTCTTTTGTTTCTTCTTTATCTCCAACTAATCTTAAAATTACCATTAAAGCATCATCTCCACGTCTTTCATTTAATTTTAAGATTTGAGTATATCCACCGTTTCTGTTTTCATAACGTTTTGCTAAGTCATTGAATATTTTATCAACAACTTTTTTATCATTATGTAAGAATGCTAAAGCTTTACGACGAGATACTAAATCACCT
>CACXJP010000026.1 GCA_902768065.1 uncultured Erysipelotrichaceae bacterium | reverse complement strand
AGGATGGCTATATGGATTAGCAATTTTATTTGTATTAGTAGGTGCAAGTAATGCAGTTAATCTGACGGATGGGTTAGATGGATTAAGTGGAGGCCTATCGGCAATAGCCTTTATTGCATATGCTCTGATATCTTTCTCCGTAGGATTCCAAGATATAGGATTATTTAGTTTAATATTAGTTGGAGGATTATTTGGATTTTTAGTATTCAATACATATCCAGCAAAAATATTTATGGGAGACACTGGCTCACTTGCATTAGGTGCTGTAATGGGTGCAATTGCGATATTAACTCATAGAGAATTAACTTTATTAGTAGTAGCCTTTGTCTTTGTTATTGAGACATTATCAGTAATATTACAAACTTTCTGGGTTATAGTATTTAAAAGAAAATTATTCCTAATGACACCTCTTCACCATCATTTTGAAAAGTTAGGATGGTTTGAAAGTGATATCGTAAAACTATTCTGGGTTGCAGGATTAGTCTTAGCAATGGCAGGAATAATATTTGGAGTATGGGTATAGGAGTGATAATATGAGTGAAAATTTAAGTGGACCACCAAAATCGGAGATGAATAAGTATAGTGGGAAATTTGATTTTAGTAAATCTTTCACACCAAATATAAAACTAGATTCTCAAGCAAAAACTGAGTCAGTTGATTTATCTTCTATAGATAAATATGTCAATGAACATGGTGATGCTAATGGAGATGGCAAGGTCGATATCTTAGATGTCACTACTATACAAAATAGTCTTGCAGAAAAAGGAAAAGTTGCAGATGATATGGGTGATATAAATGGTGATGGAAGAGTTACTGTTAAAGATGCAACTATACTTCAAAAATATTTAGCAGGAGATACAGATTATCTTGAGGACCCAAACAGTCCAATAAGTGGTAAATTTAATCCACCAGATTCTAATAAACCAATAGATGTATTTGATGAGAATGATGATTTAATTGCATCGTTTGAAACACCAAAAGAAGTTAAACATGAAGACAATAAAGGTAAAAAATATAAAGATATAGGGACTGTTTCTCTAAAAGATAATAAAATTATTGATGTTGCGGTTGAAATGGGTCCTTCAGATGCAGGTATGGGAGCAGCAGCATTTGGAATTGGAAATCTATTGTTTGGCCCTTTGCCTGCACTAATAGGAGGATTTGCTACTGGAGTAGGGGCTGATGAATTTAACAAAAGTGATACTTGTGATTGTATAAGTGGATGTTGCGAAACAGATGAATATTATATCGTTTCATATAGAAGTGATGATTCTTCTAAACAAAGAGTTAAGTTTTATAGAAAATCAGACATGTCTGTTGCAAAAGAATTTACTACAAATAAACTAGATCACACAAACGGTCTTACAACAGATGGTAAATATGTTTACGTAGCAAATGGAAAAGTTGCAGATGATGCAACAAAAAAAACAGAAGACTATGAAAAAAATCCGGAAAAATATGAGAAAAATACCATAACTAGATTCTTAATAGATGATCCAGACCTAAGTAATAATAATGAACCTAATTTGGAAACTATAGATTATAAAATAGATGGTAATCAAGCTATGGCAACCAGTGTTAGTTTCGATAACCAAGGAAGAAAAGTATTTGTAACTGCTCAAGGTGGTACTATAAATATATCAAAACCAAATGGAGAAGTAATAAGAGCATCAAAGGTTTCTCATCCAGAAGAGTCTAAACTAGATACACAAGATATCTGTGTTGCTAATGATAAAATATATGTCATAAATACAAGATTTCCAGATTCAAAATATGTAAGTCAAAATGAAAATTGGACCTTAATAGATGTTTATGATATAGATGGAAAATATGAAGGAACTAAGAAAATTGAGCTTCCTCCATCATCAAAAAGTAATGATAGTGGCGAATACTATTATGAGCTAGAGAGTATGTCATTTGATGGAGAATCATTTACATTATATTATCAAAGTCCAAACTGGTTGGAAAATAGGGCAGCTGGCAATCACAATTCACCACCACATAAAATAGTAACAGGAGTAAAGCTAGATTAGTTGTTAGGAGTGATAAAATGAGTGACAATTTAAGTGGACCACAACAATCAGATTTGCTTAAGTATAATGGAAAATATGATTCTAGTAAATCCTTTACACCAGATTTAAAACTAGATTCTAAAGCAGTAAAAACTGAGATAGTTGACTTATCAACGTCAAAAGTACCACAACCAGGAGATCCTGATTTTATAGGACCATTACCACAAAATTTTAATAAGCCAAATGATCCAATAAGTGGACCATTTGATCCACCAGATTCTGATAAACCAATACAGTTATTTGATGATTCCGGAAATTTAATTGATTCGTTTTCCAAGGATGATGCAACTTATATAGACAAATATATCAATGAACATGGTGATATCAATGGTGATGGAAAAGTTGATATCCAGGATGTTACGGCTTTACAAAATGGGTTAGTTGAAAAAGGAAAAATTCCTGATGGTATGGGTGATATAAATGGTGATGGAAGAGTTACTGTTAAAGATGCAACTATACTTCAACAATATTTAGCTGGTACAGCTAAACAAGATGATATAAAAGGAGCAAATGATGATGTTCCATACAATGACACTGGATTTGTATCTTTTGAGGATGCAAATGTTCATTATATTTCTGTAGAACAAGGTCATTCAGGTGCATCGATTGGCGGAGGAATTGGATTATTATTTGGTCCGATAGGAGCATTAGCAGGAGCAGCTATCGGAGGAGTTGTGGGGGCTGAACAGAATAAAAGTGATGTATGTGATACATTAAGTGGATGCTGTGAAACTGAAGATTATTATATTATTTCATATAAAAGTGGAGACGATTCTAAACAAAGAATAAAAATGTATAATAAAAAAACATGGGAAGTAGAAAAAGAATTTACAACAGACTGCTTAGATCATACAAATGGACTTACAACAGATGGTAAATATGTTTATATAGCAAACTGTGCAGGTGAAAAGCAAACTGTAACAAAATTTAGTTTAGATGATCCGGCTCTTGATTCAAATAGTGAACCAAATTTAGAAACAGAACACTTTGATATTTCAAAAACAAGTGAAGGTGAAAAAATAACTAGTATAGCATTTGATTATACAAATAAAAATGTTTGTGTTGCAGCACAAGCAGATAATTTATACATATCAAAACCAGATGGAACAATATTACGTACAACAAAGATAAAGGTACCAGAAGGCTATCCAGATACCCCACAAGATATATGCGTAGCAAATGACAAAATATATGTCATAAGAACAAAAGATCCAGCAGTATCTGGTTTTTCAACAGGACAAGAAGGATGTAATATGATAGACATCTATGATATTGATGGTAATTATATAGAATCAAAAACACTAGACTTACCTGGAAGTTCTGATTCAAATGGAGAATCTGTTACAACATATCGTGAATTAGAAAGTGTATCTTATGATGAATCAACACAATCATTTACTTTATATTACACATCTCCTGACTATGCTTGGAACAAAGCCGCAGGAAATCATACATCACCATCTCATGCGGTTGTAACTGGGGTAAAATTTGATTAATACAAAGTACTTCTTCTGAAGTACTTTATTTATTGTGTTTTAAAATATAATTAATAGTGGTATACTATTAATAGATAGGAGGATTAGATATGAAAGATAATATATGGAAAAAGTATGAGAGTTATGATTTAGAAAAATTAAATGAAATATGTGATGATTATCGTAGCTTTATATCAAAGAGTAAAATCGAAAGAGAAGTAGTAAGAAATTCTATAAAAATGGCTGAGGATTTAGGATTTGTTAATTTAAATAAATATATTGAAAATAACATAAGTCTTAATTATGGAGATAAAGTATATGTAAATAATAGAAATAAGAGTTTAGCACTTTTTGTTATTGGTAGTGATGATATTACAAAAGGTATTAACATTTTAGGAGCTCATGTAGATTCTCCTAGACTAGATCTGAAAGCAACTCCATTATATGAAGATACTGATATGGCATATTTAGATACTCATTATTATGGAGGAATAAAGAAATATCAATGGGTAACACTTCCACTAGCTCTACACGGAGTTATTGTTAAGAAAAATGGTGATGTAATAAATGTTGTTATTGGTGAAGATGAATCAGATCCAGTAGTTGGTATTACAGATTTATTACCACATTTAGGTCTTTAGGTCAAAAGCAAATGAAAAAAGAAGCAACAAAGGTAATTGAAGGAGAAGACTTAGATTTATTAATAGGAAGCATGCCTATAAATACAGAAGATGAAAAAGAAAAAGACTTGGTAAAGAAAAATATCTTAAATATCTTAAAAAATAAATATGATATAGAGGAAGATGATTTCCTTTCAGCAGAAATAGAAGTAGTACCAGCAGGTAATGCTAGAGACTTTGGATTAGATAGATCAATGGTAATGGCCTATGGACAAGATGATAAAGTATGCGCTTATACTTCATTAAGAGCATTCCTTGATGTAGACAATGTTCAAAGAACAACAAGTTGTATTTTAGTTGATAAAGAGGAAATTGGAAGTGTCGGAGCATCTGGAATGGAATCTAGTTTTTATGAAGATGCCTTAAGAGAAATATGTGCATTATTAGGACATAGTGAAGTAACTGCTCTTTCAAGAACATTATCTAATTCATATATGTTATCCAGTGATGTCAATGCTGCATATGATCCTCTTTATTCAGATGTAATGGATAAAAGAAATTCTTCATACTTTAATAACGGTGTAGTATTCTGTAAATATACAGGATCTAGAGGAAAGAGTGGAAGCAATGATGCTGATGCAGAATATATTGCTAAACTAAGAAGAATAATGGATGACAATAATGTATATTTCCAAATCTCAGAATTAGGAAAAGTAGATGCAGGAGGCGGAGGAACAATTGCCTATATCCTTGCTAACAAAAATGTAAATGTAATTGATTGTGGTGTAGGAGTATTAAGTATGCATGCACCATGGGAAGTAACTGCAAAAGCAGATATTTATGAAGCATATAAATGCTATGTAGCATTCTTAAAAGAAGCATAAGACGAAAAATTCGTCTTTTTCTTTTTCTAATTTATTGATATAATAGTAGATAGAATAGAGGAGAGTAATATGGATAAAAAAGAGTTAAATGATATCAGCGAATTATATAATAATCCATTGGTAGAAAATATAAAAAAGATTTATTTATGTTTTTCTAGTACAACACAAAAGATATGTATTACTTATGAAAACGACAATACATATTTACATATCAATAAAGACTATTATCAACAACATAAAGAAGAAATAGATAGTTTTATTATTTACTTCATTAGGAAATACAAAAATAAAGAAATTAATTTTGGATCAGGTAAATTAATAAATGACAAAATGATAGAAGAAATATGTAATAATGAAGCAATAAAAATAGTATCCCTAGCAAAATATGGATTCTTTGATAAATACTCTCTATCTAAAAAACATTATGAAATGTTAAAAAAAGCAAACAAAGAATTAATTAAGACACTATATATTGATAAAGAGTTAGAAGAAACATTTGATCCTATAATAGAGTTTAATAAAGAAAAATTTTTATATTCATATTATAAATATGAAGATTTTCAAAACAATCATGTTACTTTTTATTCTTCAATTCCCGAAGATAAATTATACATTCTAAAATATTTAGGAGAAAATACAGATGTAATAATATCAACAAGATGTAATATTAAGGAAATAATAGAAACATTAAAAAAATATAATAAAAATAATAAAGTAATAATAGAAGTTAAAGATAAAACAATTTTAAATCAAGCAATTATTGATTTAGGCTATTTAGATTCTGATTCAGAGAAATATGATAATATCATAATAAAACTAGATGGAATAAAAAAAGTAGATATATCAATTCATAAATACTTAGAGTACGAAAAAATACTATATAGTATAGTAGAACCAGCCATGAACATGTCACCATTTGAAAAATATATCTATGCATATGATATTGTAAAACAATTTAAAAAATATAACACTCCAAAGAAGGATAATAAAAATGTAGATAACCTTTCTAATGAAGAGTATACAAATATTAAGAGTTCATCTAGAGATTTATATCAAATCCTAGAAAATGATTATATTGTTTGTGTGGGATTTGCTCATTTTTTAAGTGATTTATTAACGAAACTGGGAATAGATAATATAGAATTATCAATACTTGTTGATATAAGTTCCACAAAAGCAATAAGACAATTAGATATTCCTAAAGAGCAGTGGGAGAAACTAACACCAGAAGAAAAACATAAAATAATTACAGAGCAACAAGCATATATTCCAAAAGATGATTTTAGCGTTCATCGAAGGTTGATGGTATACATAAAAGATGAAAAATATGGAATAGATGGTATATATTATTCAGATCCAACCTGGGATAATTATTTAGATAGAAATATTTATGCTTATGCTGTAATGACAGAGGATGACGTTTCAACATCATTATCTACAAATAAATTAGATGATCTATATCTGTTGTTTTCCGCAACCAATATTGAAGAATTTAATGCAATGCTAAATACAATAATGGATAAACACGCAAGAAAAAGGAAAAAAGAATATGAAGAGAAAAAAAAGACAGGTCTTACAATAAACACAAATATTATTAATAGAGATGCAATTTTTGATTTTCATTATGTGTTTAATGAATTCTTAGGGGAGTTTTCTAAATTATTCCCCGAAGATGTAAAACACATTAAAGAAAAATATCCATGTTTAGATGAACAAAACTATGGTATTATAAATATCTATAAAATGAGTTATGAATTAAAAGAAGCCATATATGAAATCGCAGTCATTATTATTACAAAAAACAACAAGAAAATAGATAATGAAATATTAAAAAGCGCTATAAGTGAAGTATATAAAGATGTCTATGAAGGTGGACTAAAAAAAGAAGAAATAGACAAGATGATTGAAGATACAGAAAGGGTAAGAACTGTTGAATTTGGTCCTTCAAAAAGAACTATCTAGTTCTTTTTTTTTATGATAAATAATATACTTTTATAGGTGATTATCATGAAATTTGATAAGATTCTCTTTTATACAGTTATAATTCTATCTTTATTTGGATTATTAATGATTTATTCTTCATCATATATTTGGGCAGATTTTAAATATAGTGATTCCTTTCACTTCTTAAAGTATCAAGGAATATTCTTCTTAATTGGTTTATTTTTAATGATTATGGTATCAAAAATAGACTATAGAACCTACTATAAGTATTCAAATATAATCTTATTAATTTCTTTTATATTATTAATTCTAGTATTAATTCCAGGTATAGGAACAATTAGAAATGGTAGTAGAAGTTGGTTTGGTATAGGACCACTTGGTATACAGCCAAGTGAAGCTGCCAAAATAAGTCTAATTATTTTTACAAGTAAATATTTATCATTAAATGAAAGATATATTGAAAGTTTTTTTAATGGAGTATTACCAATATTAGTAGTTATATTTATTTTTTTCGGTTTAATAATGCTTCAACCAGACCTAGGTACCGGATTGATTTTATTACTATCAATTGTCGCATTATTATTTATATCAGGTGTATCAATGAAACTATTTATTACAGGAGGATTATTAGGGATAATCGGAATAATAATATTAATAATAATAGCTCCATATAGAATGGATAGAATAACATCATTTATAAATCCATGGAAAGATCCTCTAGGGACAGGATTTCAAATGATACAAAGCTTGTATGCAATTGGCCCAGGAGGTATACTGGGATTGGGATTAGGTAATTCAATACAGAAGCACTTTTATTTACCAGAACCACAAACAGATTTTATATTTTCTATTATTTCAGAAGAATTAGGAGTAGTAGGTGCAATTATAGTAATAGGACTATTTCTAATAATATTATATAGAAGTATAAGAATATCACTAAATACAAAAGATTTATTTTCAAAATATTTATCATTTGGTATTATTTTCCAATTAATATTTCAAGCAATAATGAATCTGTCAGTAGTAGTTGGCTTAATACCAGTCACAGGTGTTACACTTCTGTTATACTCATAACTACAGTCAAATTTTCCCCTTAAAATAAAGTGCTTTAGAGAATTTGATATGTGGTTATTTTTATATGAAAGTGATGATTTTGGTTATAATCCTTAAAAATGACAAAAAAACTGCAACTTTTTTTGGGGTTGTCTGCTCATTACAACATTTAAAATATGATTTTGAAATATGAAACGCATCAAAATCGGAATTCAATTCCGAAAATGTTGACATTATTTATTAAATATATTATTATTATTTTGGGTGATAAAATGAAATATATTTCAAGAAATATAGAAAAGAAGTTAATTTCTATGATTGATAAGTATCAGGTTATAATGATAACTGGACCAAGACAAGTTGGAAAAAGTACTTTATTAAATTATATTTCCAGAAAATTAGACAGAAAAATTAATAAAGTTACTTTAGATGATTTGATTCTTAGAAATCAAGCACAAGATGATCCAGAATTATTTTTAAGAACACACGAGACACCACTCATAATTGATGAATTTCAACGTGCTCCAAAATTATTGTCATATATTAAAATGATTGTTGATGATGATAATGAAAAAATTACTTTTGGTGAAAAAGAGAAAGTTGAAACTTTATATATTTTAACTGGTAGTCAAATTTTTGAAACAATGAAAGAAATATCTGAATCACTTGCCGGTAGGGTTGGAATACTTGATTTATATGGCTTATCAGAAAGAGAAATTGAAAAAAAAGATAGTACTTTATTTATACCAAATATAAGTGATATTAAAAAAAGGGAAAGAACTGAATATAACTCAACTATAGATTTATATAAAAAAATATATAAAGGTTTTTATCCAGAATTATATTCATCTGAAAAGGACATTGAACAATATTATAGTGATTATTTTAGAACTTTTATTGAAAAAGATATAAGAAAATTGATAAACATTAAAGATGAAAATAAATTTATCAAATTTGTATCTTCATTAGCTGCAAGAACTGGACAAGAATTTATTGCAACATCAGTTGCATCTGAAATTGGAATAGATGATAAGACAGCAAATGCCTGGTTATCAATATTAAAGAATACAGGTATAATATATTTATTACAACCATATATGAATAATGTTGTTGGTAGAGCAATAAAAAGAGAGAAAATATATTTTATGGATACAGGACTTGCTTGTTATTTGGCAGGATATGTTGATTATATTACATTAGAAAAAAGCGCATATAGTGGAGCAATATTTGAAACATATGTTGTTAACGAAATAATCAAATCATTTGTAAATTCCGGAAAAGATGTAAGAAAACATTTATATTATTATAGAGATAATAATCAAAAGGAAATAGATTTACTTATAAATTATAACAATATTATTTATCCAATTGAGATTAAAAAAAGTGCTAATCCTGGTAAGGAGGCTGTCAAGAACTTTAGTGTTGTAAATAATTTTGAAGCAAAAAAAGGTAATGGCATAGTTTTATGTATGACAAAAGATATAGTTGCTTATGATGGTGATAATTATATGGTACCTATAGAATATATTTAATTAACTGGTTTAGAACAATGAATAAATATTGTTCTTTTTTTATAGCTTTTTTATATATAGCTTTTTTATTTACTTTTATTTTTATTTTTGATACAATACTAACGTGTAAGCTGAATAAAGTGAAAGAAAAAAAACATGAAGAAAAAACTGTTTTAACATTACTAAAATCAAATGCTGTTTATGATTTTAGTGGTGTAATTTGACATAAAAAAGAAATAATTTTTTAATGCAAAAACGATTAGAACAAATTAGTGATGAACAAACTAAAGTATTAACTAAAATGACAAATTATAGAATAGGGGCTTTAGAGTCATACTATCAAGAAAGTAAGTGCAGATAAATCGACTTACAATAAATATGAAAACGGGAAAAGAAAACTTAATAACAATGTAGTTAAATAATTAGTAGAATATTATAATGTTAAAGTTAGTGATATTGTTGATTAATAATTGAGGTGGTATGATTTATGTATGAAAAAGCGAAAAAAAGATTTGATAAATATATTCAAGATAATTTTGATATTGATAATGAAATCGTTAAAAGAAAATATGATCATACATGTAATGTAGTAAAGATGGTTGAATATATTTGTGATGATCTAAATTTAACTTGTGAAGATAAAGAATTAGCAAAAGTTATTGCTTTATTACACGATATAGGTAGATTTGAACAATCAAGACAATATAGTAGTTTGATTGAGGCTTCAAAAAAGATTAATCATGCCGCTTTAGGTGTAAAAGTGTTGTTTGATAATAACTGGATTAGAGAATTTATAGAACAAGATTCATATGATAATATTATTGAATTAGCAATATTTAATCATAACAAGTATAAATTGGAGACAGATAATTTGAATGATAAAGAATTATTACATTGCAAATTGATTCGAGATGCTGATAAAGCAGATAATTTTAGAGTTAAAGTAACAGGAGATATTACTTCTATGGCAAAAATAACTAAGTATGAAGTTGAGAACTCGAATATTAGTGACAAAGTATTTAATGATTTTATGTCTAAAAAAGCAATTTTGAGTAGTGATCGAAAAACAGCTATTGATATTTGGATTTCATATATTGCATTTATATTTGATTTTAATTTTACCAGTGGATTGAAATATATTTATGATGAAAACTATATTAATATACTGATAGATAGATTTAATTATAAAAATCCAGCTACAAAAGACAAAATGGAATTAATTAGGTTGTTTGCAAATGATTATATCAGTGATAGATTAGAGATAGCAAAGCATTTAAAAAAATAGTATCTGTTTAATAAAAAACATAAATTAGAATGTGACTTGAAATATTAAGTAAGATTAAATTATCTAAAATAAATGATAGTAATTTAGAAGATCAACAGATTGATAATATATTTTAAGTCAGTTCTAATAGTGGGTGTTTTTATGACGAAGACAAGTTGTCATTTTATATAGCAGTGTGTTATCATAAAGAAAATTTTTCATATAATAATTCATATATAATTGAGTTGAAAGATAGTACTATAGTTAAAGATGCAATTCCATATAATAGAAATTTAGTCTTAAAACAAATAAATAAATTAAGTAAACATTTTAAAGATGGAAATAAAGATTTAAAAGACATAGAAAGAGATTATCGTAACCATAATATTATATATAGTTATAATAATAATGTAGATTTTTATGAAGGTGATGAATTGGTAGCAGCTGTAAATCCGTCTAAAGTAAAAAAATAATTATAATTTAAAGAAAATAATAAATTTTATGGCAACTACAATGTTGCTTTTTTTTATGCATAAATTAAAATTCAGTTAAAAAATCCTTTAGAAAAAGATTTATCTTTAGAGAAAGGAAACAAAAATGTCTAATTCTGTTTTTAATTCATTAAATGAAAGAGATTATCATAACCTTAAATTAGGTGATGATATGATCAAAATTTATAACAACAAAAAAGTAAAATTTACTTTCTTTTTTGATAATAAAGGCAAGAATTTAAAAGACATTTTAGAAACTTGCTATCGTGAAGAAATTAGAAACGAACAAATTCTTACTGGAGGTGTTAATGATGATTTGCAAAAGCAAAAAAATGATGCTATCATTGGGTTGTAGATACTTAAAACCCATTAAATTAGGAGGGATAAAAAATGTTAGTGGGTAATAAAATCTATAATTGTGCTGAATATTTGAGATTATCCAAAGAAGATTTAGGTAGAAATGATGAATCATCATCTATACAAAGTCAAAGATTAATAATTGAGGCATTTGCTAGACATAACAATTTAAAAATAGTTGAAGAATATGTTGATGATGGATATTCTGGTGGTAATTTTGATAGACCTGCATTTACAAGAATGATTGAAGATATTGAGTCTGGTAAAATTAATTGTGTTATTACTAAAGATTTATCAAGACTTGGTCGCGAAATGTATAAAACTGGAAACTATATTGAAGAGTATTTTTTAGAACATGATGTTAGATATATTGCAATTAATGATTCGTATGATTCTAATATCGGGGATTCTATGTTAGGATTAAGATTAGGTGTTAATGATTTATATTTGAGAGATGTTTCTAAAAAAGTTCGTTCATCGTTTAGAATAAAACAAGAAAGGGGAGAATACATCGGAAGTTTTCCATGCTATGGTTATATCAAAGACCCAGAAGATAAACATAAGTTAATAATTGATCCAGAAGCATCTAAAATTGTTAAATTAATTTATGAGTTATGTTTGGAAGGTTTAGGAGTTACTAGAATATGTAGAAAATTAACTGAAGATAAAATACCAATTCCTATCGTTTATAAGAAAGAACCTAGAGGTTTAGCAGTTATTGAAAATGATGGTTATGGTATATGGAAAAATTCAACTGTCAGAAATATATTAAAAAGTCAGATGTATATTGGTAATATGGTACAACATACCCATGAAAAGATTAGTTATAATCAAAAGAAATGTAAACATCTAAATGAAAAAGACTTTATAATAGTTGAAAATACACATGAGCCAATAATTAGTAAGGAAGATTTTGAAAAAGTTCAAGAAATACTAAAACAAAAAAGCCATACAGCTAAAGATAGAAATTTTTATAGATTTTTATTATCAGGAATGATGTTTTGTGGTAAATGTGGTCATACTTTAGGTGTTAGTGTGAAAAAAACAAAGTCAAAATCATCTGAATACACTCATTGTAATCACTATTTAAGAAAAGGGATCATGAGCGGTTGTACACCTAACAGATTAAATTATCATTTATTAGAAAAAGATATAATTAATTTTTTAAATGAAATAGGTGAAGAGTTTATTAAGCATTATGATATTAGAAACTTAGTTGAAGATTCAGTATATGTATATAATCGTGATATAGATGAAATGCAAAAGGAACTAAATAAAATAGATAATGATATACAAAAAAAGATAAATATTATTTCTAATTTATATAATGATAAATTGGAAGGGATTATATCTATTGATGTGTATAAAAGTCTATCAGATAATCATGAAAAAGAATTAGGACAATTAAAGATTAAAAAAGAAGAAATTGAAAATAAATTAAAAATATTTTCTGATAAGCGGGAAGAAAAAGAATTTACTAAATGTCGCCAAGCAGTAGAAAATTTTATGAAATTAAAAACTCCATCTAGGAGTACAATAAAAAATTTGATTAGTAGAATTGTTGTATATGATAACGGTAAAGAAAAAGAAGTTAAAGTGTTTTTTAAGTTTAAGGAACTTACTAATTTAGCCAGTAAGTTAATTTAATATCTTAAAAGTTATCACAATAGTACGGGCAACCCCTTATTTTTTTATAACGCAAAAAGTGCTAAGGGAGTAACACTTCCATTTCTTTCATATGGAGGTTCATCTTTGTTAGTAAGTATGGCCTCTATTGGAATAATACTTAATATTTCAAAAAATAATAGTTGATACGCGAATGTTTGTTTGATATGATATTGTTAACAAATCAGGAGGGTATATGAACAATATTATATTAAAAGATAAAATAAAAATAGAAGATCTGATTTATGAAATAAGAGGGAAACAAGTAATTCTAGATAGGGATTTAGCAAAACTTTATCATACTGAAACAAGAGTTTTCATGCAATCAGTCAAAAGAAACATAAAAAGATTTCCAGGTGATTTTATGTTTCAATTAACAAGCGAAGAATTTATGGATTGGAGATCACATTTTGTGATTTCCAAAAGTGATTTAATAGGCTTACGTAGACCACCATATGCATTTACAGAAGAAGGGGTGGCAATGCTATCTGGAATACTTAATTCAGAGATTGCTATAACTATTAACATTCAAATAATAGAAGCTTTTATAACTATGAGAAAATATATTTCTTCTGGCTTAATAGAACAAAAATATATTAACAATTTAGTTTTGGAACATGAAGAAAGATTAAAACTAGTATAAAATACATTTTCTGACTTTAAAGAGAAGAAAAACCATTTGTTCTTTAAGGGTCAAATATATGATGCTTATTCACTTTTAATAGATATTTTTAATAAAAGTAAAAATGAAATCTTTCTAATTGATAATTACATTGATAAAAATATATTAGATATACTTTCTAAAACAAAAAAGAATGTAAAAATAGTGACTAACAAGTATAATAATCAGGATTATGAAAAATATAAAATGCAGTATAAAAATGTAGAGTTAATAATTAATAATACATTTCATGACAGGTTTATAATAATCGATAAAAAGACATTGTATCATTGTGGAGCTAGTTTTAAAGATTTAGGTAAAAAATGTTTTGAAATTTCTAGAATAGAAGATAATGATATATTAGATAATTTATTAAAAAAGTTATAAAAATTAAAAGCAAATTAATATAAAAATGCAATACTTATATCTCACAGGGGGATTTATAATGAATAGAATTGATAAACAAGGTAAAAGAAGGAAATTAAACATAGCTTATATTTATAATCAAAATGGAAAAGCTCTTGCAGAAACACTAAAAGAAGGATATTTGGATTATTTGAAACGTTTACGCTTTTAAGTTATAAACGCAATGTAAACTATATAAATTAAGATATTTTTGTAATGCTTGTGGTGTAACTCTTCCATTTCTATCTTATGGTGGTTCTTCTTTATTAGTTTCAATGACATCCATCGGAATTATTTTAAATATTTCAAAAAATAATACAACATAATTGATTAATGTGTTATAATATAAATAATAGGAGGAATAAAATATGGGTATACTTAGTAAAACAAATGATAATATGGAGGCAACAGAGCATTCAAAATCAATGCTTATAATTGATAGACCCAGCAAAAAAACTCCTGAAAAATATATTTCTTGTAAAGAACACTTAGGATCTATTTTATATAAACTTGGAGAACTTGGATATCAAGGAAATAGATTAGAAGAATATTATATACAAGGAATTGAAATGGTTGATTATTTAGAGAGTATAGAAGAGTCAGAAGATAAAATAATCAAATGGCTTGATTTATTCCTATTTTCAAATGCACAAAATAATATAGAAGCAGATAAAATTAAATTAGATAATAAGATACAACATATTACTGAAGATAATTCTTTGAGTACAACAGAAAAAGAAAGAAAAAAACAAGCAGCATATAGATTATTTGATTATAAACATGGTTTGCCAGTTGACTTTGATGGAGAATTCTATGAAATGAACATACAACTAGAAGAAGCTGGATATAATGATTATGATATTCAACAATTTGATCAAGATTGTTTAGAAATAATTGATAATGGTAAAGTAAATAATACATCAGATTTTGATATATTATCAAAAATAAGACATTTATGTAATATAAAATGTTATGAATATGAATAGAAAATAACATTGACATTATAAATATAGTATGTTAATGTGAATAGAAAGAAATTATTATAAAAAAACAGGAGGAAATATGTTTAACGTAAATAATACAACTAGTCTCTTATTAGACTTATTACTACGACTCTAAGTAATAGGTTTATTTGTTGTGTTATTTATATAAATATTTGATAAATAAATCAAAGGCCTATTACTACAACGTAATAGGTCTTTTTTGTACGAAGGAGGAGATAAAATGGAAGATGTAATAATATTTGATACAACACTAAGAGATGGGGAACAGTCACCAGGATGTTCAATGAGTATAGAGGATAAAGTAAAGATTGCAAAAATGTTAAATGAAGCAAAAGTTGATGTAATAGAGGCAGGGTTTGCAGCCTCTAATGAAAGAGATTTTAAAGCCATAAAAGAAATAAGTAAAGTATGTGATTATTCAATTGTCACCTCACTAGCTAGATGTAATAAAGATGATATAGATAAAGCATATGAAGCTATAAAAGATGCCAAAAAGAAAAGGATACATGTTTTTATTGCAACAAGTGATATTCATATGAAAGATAAACTTAATATGACAAGAGATGAGGTAATCGCCAAGATAAGAGAAATGGTAAGTTATGCTAAAACAAAATGTGATGATGTAGAATTTTCACTTGAAGATGCAACAAGAACTAACTTTACATTTGCTTGTCGCGCAATAAATACTGCAATAGATGCAGGAGCAACAACAATTAATATTCCAGATACAGTAGGAATAATGATGCCATTAGAATTTGCAGAGTTTATTATGGAATTAAGAAACTATAGTAGATTAAATGAAGCAAATATATCCGTACATTGTCATAATGATTTAGGAATGGCAACAGCAAATTCAATTACTGCAGTAAAATGTGGTGCTAATCAGGTAGAATGTACAGTAAATGGAATAGGTGAAAGAGCAGGTAATACAGCTCTAGAAGAAGTAGTCGCAACACTAGATACAAGAAGAATTTCTCTACAAAAACAGTCTCACGTAGATACCAGTATGATTTATGATTTGAGTCAGGCAGTAGTAGATGCAACAGGATCTCAAATACAAAATAATAAAGCAATAGTAGGGAAAAACGCTTTTCTCCATGAAGCGGGAATCCATCAAGCAGGAGTAATAAAAAACACATCTACTTATGAAATAATGAATCCAGAGAGATTTGGAATATATCACGATAATATTGTGTTAGGTATTCATTCCGGAAAAAGTGCTATTATAAAGAAAATGCAAGATTTAGGCTTTAACCCAGAAAAATATAGTATAAATGAAATAGTCTCAGATATTAAAAGTTATTTTGAATATAATAAAAAAATATCAAATGATAAATTCATAGAAATAGTAAATAATAATAAGTTGAAATTATATCAAAAGTGTATGTAATAAGTGATATAATATTTAATGATTATCACGAAATATATATACATATTAATAGTAATAATAATGTATCCAAAAAAGTATTTACTCATATAGGTTTTAAAGAAAAAGAAAAAACTATTTATATAATAAGTATAAATGATTTATATAAATATATAAAAAATGACTAATTAATAGTCATTTTTTTAATTTACCATTCTAGCAATATCACCTGCGGTATGATTACTATATATAGGATATCTTGGTATTAAATATTTATTGCTGCTTCTAGTAGCTTTTTTATTACCACCTGCAAAGGCTACCTTAAATCCTAAATCTTTAATAGCTTGAATTGCTTCATCATCATATTGATAAAAAGGATAACAGAATGATGTATTATCACCAATTATATTTAGTGAATTTTGGATATCAGCTTTTGCTTCATCATAATTAGCACATACAAGTTGTCCCTCACCACAAGGTCCTTTTTGATGCATATCATAAGTATGAGATTGAATCTCTAAATATGGAGAATCTTGATAATTATCTATATTCCACCATCCAGCAATTAAAAATAGAGTAGCATGCATCTTATATTCATTAAGAACTGTTGCCAAATGATTTCCATTATGTCTTCCAGTACCCATCGCACCATCATCAATAGTGATTAATACAGATTTCTCAGGAAGTTCAATTCTACCATACATCCAATTAACAAATTCTTTCATTGTAAGAGTTTTATAACCATTATCTTGTAGATATTGTAAATGTGATCTAAATTTATCAACTGTTAAACAAATAGTCTCATTACATTCTTGAGTAGCAGGATCATAGAAGAAATGATAATTTAAAACTGCAATTCCCTGATTAGGATTTTTAGCAGGTTCTTCTTCATGTACTTCTTCACCGTTAGCCATCTTAACAATGCTATCAAGGGTAGAGTAATATTTAACTGAATATCTATTTACTTTATTTTTATCATCACTAGGTGTAGATTTTTTATTAGTATCTTCAAACTTAATTCCATCTTTATCAGAAACAACACCTATATTTAAACCTAGTTCACTGTTAATCTTTTTAACTTCTTCAGTTTCACTACCAGTAAGTAATAATACTGCTTTTTCCTTAGGCCTTAAATAACCATTAAGATATTTAATATAATCATCTTTAGTAATAAAATAATAACCATTTTCTTTTAATTTTTCTCCATGTGCTTTTATAGTAGAAATATCAAAACAGTTAGCAACTTCACAATTATTAGTAATAGATTCATAATATAAAACACTAATATATTCACTTACTTTATCATTTGTATTTTTACTATCTACTTCTTTAATACTTTTATCTTTTTTAATAGCAAAAATATCATTTAAAAAATTAATATAATAATTATCTTTATCCATATATAATATAGGACTATTAATATTATCTAATGAAATAGCTTTCTTACCATTACTCATTAATACTACATTCTTATTAGATTTAATATTTTTATTAAATACAACATAGTTAGAAGCACTATTAGTATTTTTAAATTCCTTTGTCTTTTTAATGTTATTATAACCAATATAATTATCAGTATCCTTAATCTTAAAATATTTATTTTTCTTAGTAAGATTCTTTATTTCTTCAAGTTCTAATTTATATCCTTTATATATAACACCAATTTCTTTTTTATTACTATCATAAAGTCTTGCATTACCTGTAGTAATAACATATTTATTATAGTTCTGTTTTATTAACTTTTCCGCGTTTCTATTATTTAGTGTATATCCAACAAATACCCCAATTCCAATTAATAATAAAACTACAACAAAAATAGGCAAAACTATTTTTTTATGTTTTAGCTTTACTTTTTTATTCTTTTTTTTCATTATAATCACCCTTACTTACTACTAACAAGATAATTATAGTACAGCTTTATATATTTCACAAGATACTTTTTGTGTTAAAATAAAAATATGATATAATATGATGAATTAAGGAGTTGGTCTCTATGAAAATAATAGTTGTAGGTGGTGGCTGCAGTGGAGTAGTTGCTGCTATAAATGCCAAGAATAAAGATAATGAAGTAGTTATTTTAGAAAGAAATAATACACTTTTAAAGAAATTATTATTAACTGGTAATGGAAGATGTAATTACTTTAATGAAACTTATAGTATAGATAATTATCATAGTAATAATATTGACTTAGTAAATGACTTTATAAGTGATAAGAATATAACAATGTCTAAAGAATTTTTTGATAATTTAGGAATAGTACCTAAAATAAAAAATGGCTATTACTATCCATATTCTAATCAAGCAGTATCAATAAAAGATATATTAGTAAATGAAGTTAATAGACTAGGTATTAAAGTAATATATGATACATATGTAGAAGATATAGAAAAGGAAGATAAGTTTATTATTAAAACAAATAATGAAGAATATATATGTGATAAATTAATTCTATCTACTGGAAGTTTTGCATATCCAAAAACAGGTAGTGATGGACACGGATATTCTATTTTAGAAAAATTAGGTCATACTATTATTAAACCAGTACCTGCACTAGTACAATTAAATGCTAATTCTAAATATTTAAAAGATTGGGATGGAGTAAGAAGTGATGTTTATTTAGAGTTATTTGAAGATGGAGAATATCTTACTAAAGAAGAAGGTGAAATCCAATTTACTAATTATGGTATAAGTGGAATATGTACATTTAATTTAAGTCACTTTATAAGTAGAGGTTTAGAAGAAAATAAAAAATATGTAGTAAAGATCAACTTTGTACCATTTATTAAAACATTAATATCTCCATGGTTATATGAATATGCTAATAAGAATAAAGAAAAAGACATTTATGAATTATTAGAAGGCTTTCTAAATAAGAAACTAATTCCAATTATTCTAAAAGAATCAAATATTAAATCATCAAAGAAATATGATGAACTAACAAAAGAAGAAAAAGTAAAACTAATAAATAGCCTAAGACATTTTAAAGTAGAAATAACTTCAACAAAAGGATTTGATTCATCTCAAGTATGTAATGGGGGAGTATCTCTAGATGAAATTAATATTAATACTATGGAATCAAAAATAGTAAAAGATCTATATATTATAGGAGAACTATTAGATATCAATGGTAATTGTGGAGGATATAATCTAACTGAATGTTGGATAAGTGGAATTTTATCTGGAAAGAGTATAGGTGAGGATAATGCTTAGAATAAGAGAGGTTAAAATACCTATATCACTAGATAATGATGAATATATCAAAAAGAAAATATCTAAACTATTAAATATTAGTAAAGAAGAAATAATAGATTACAAGATATTAAAGAAAAGTATAGATGCTAGAGATAAAAATAATATTCTATTTATTTATGAATTTGCTCTTAATCTTAAAAATGAAAATAAAATAAATTTATCAAAAAATATCTCTGAATATATAGAGACTGAATATGAATTTACAAAAGAAAAAGATCTTAAAGAAAGACCTATTATAGTAGGAAGTGGTCCCGCAGGATTATTCTGTGCTTATATGCTCGCATCAGTAGGTTGTAAACCGATTATCCTTGAAAGAGGAGAAAAAATTGAAGATAGAGTAAAAACAGTAGAAGATTTTTTTGAAACAAATAAACTTAATCCTGAATCAAATATTCAATTTGGTGAAGGAGGAGCAGGAACATTTAGTGATGGAAAGTTAAATACACTTACAAAAGATAAATTAAATAGACATAAAAAAGTATTTGAAATCTTTGTAGAAAATGGAGCTCCAGAAGAAATAATGTACCTAAATAAACCTCATATAGGTACAGATATTTTAAGAAATGTAATAATTAATATGAGAAACAAAATAATATCTTTTGGAGGAGAATTTAAATATAATAGTAAAGTAACTAATCTAATAATAGAAGATAATAAAATAAAAGGAGTAGAAATAAATAATAAAGAAAAAACCTATTCAAATATAGTAGTATTAGCAATAGGCCATTCTGCAAGAGATACATTCTATATGTTAAATGATAATAATGTTTCTATGAAACCCAAAAACTTTGCAATAGGACTTCGTATAGAACATCCAAGAGAAATGATAGATAAAAGTCAGTATGGAGATAGTTATAAAATGCTAGACCCAGCAAGTTATAAATTAACTTATCAAACAAAAAATAATAGAAGTGTCTATTCATTTTGTATGTGTCCAGGAGGATATGTAGTAAATGCTTCTTCCGAAGAAAATAAACTATGTGTTAATGGAATGAGTAATTATAAAAGAGATGAGAAAAATTCTAATTCCGCAATCGTAGTAAATGTAACTACAGATGATTTTAATAATGAATTATTTGGTGGAATAGAACTACAAAGAAAATTAGAAGAAAAAGCCTATATAGAAGGTAAAGGAAAAATTCCAGTACAATTGTATAAAGATTTTAAAGATAATATCAAATCAACTAAATTAGGAGAAATAACTCCAAATACTAAAGGAGAATACACCTTATCAAATCTTAATAATATTCTTCCAGAATATATTAGTGAATCTATCAAAGAAGCAATGCCAGTATTCGGAAGAAGAATAAAAGGATTTGATAGAGAGGATGCAATTCTATTAGGAATTGAAGCAAGAACATCTTCACCTGTAGTAATAGTAAGAAATGAAGATTTAATGTCATCTGTAGAAGGATTATATCCTTGTGGTGAAGGAGCAGGGTATGCTGGAGGCATCACAACTGCCGCTATCGATGGAATAAAAATAGCCGAAAAAATCGTAAAAAGTTAAATAAAAAAGTAAAGATGTGTAAAGTGAAGGCGATAAGCCTTCATTTTCTTTTATAATATATGTATAATAGTTCATTGCAAAGGGGGGAATGAAAATGTCAAAGTTTGTATGTAAAAGAGAAGATGTATGCGCAGGAAGACTAATCAAAGAAAATAACGTCTCTTATGGAGCTTATTTTGAAGATGGTTCAAAAATGAGTGCTGAAGAACTTGAAAGAAAAGGCTACAAATATGATAGAGGATTATATTGTCGTCATATTCTATTCAATGTTGGTATTCATAACCTAGCAAACGACTTAGTATATCAATCACCACTATATCCAATCGAAGAAATATACCCAACAATTGATTTTAAAAGTGACTTCGTAGTTGAAGATATGGTAAATTTAGAAAAAGTTCTAAAATATATGAACTACAACGAGTCATTAACCCAAGAAGATATCAAAGATATCTATAAGAAATTAATTGTGCATAAAACATGGTTAAAAAAGAATTACCAGTTATTTGGATTAGAAAAAGGTATGTTTCAACAATTTTACTTTACACCTGGAGATTCAACTCTTCCAAAAGAAGTATTTTCCAAATTAGGAACAGATACTCAATTTTATAGAGGAAGACCACATCCAGAAGAAAAAGTATATCAAAAAATTAAAAGACGTTAACTTTTAATTAACAGTCTGTAAAGATAGCGTAAAAGCTATCTTTTATTTTGTATAGAATTTGAAGAAGAGTATAAATATATGATATTATTAACTTATAAGATGGGAAGGTGTGTAAATAATGAGAAATAGTAGAAAAAAAATAAAAGTATTTTTATTTGTTCTTATTAGTATATTAACAATAAGTATAGGG
>CACXJP010000025.1 GCA_902768065.1 uncultured Erysipelotrichaceae bacterium | reverse complement strand
ATCAAGTGAAAATGATATATATAAAAGACTATTTCAAATATATACTTTAAAAGAAGCTTATTTTAAAATGTTAGGAAAAGATTTATCAAGAATAAAAGAAGTTGAATTCATCATAGATAATAATAATATAACTTGCAGTGACAAAAAAATAAATGCCTATTCTTCAGATAGAATAGACAATTATATATTTTCTATATGTAAAAAAAAGAGTTAACTATTAACTCTTTTTTATTTATCATCTTTTTTATCTACCTCAGAAAATTTAAACTTCTTTTCTTTCTTATTTTCTACCTTTTCATTTTCTTCAGTTGTATCTTCATTTTTTTCTTTTCTTTTTAGTAAGTAATATAACAATTGTTACGGCAATTATTAATAATAATGCACATCCAATAATTAATATATATACCTTACCACTCTTTTGCCATGTAACATAATCATTAGGCTCAATATCACTAACTACAATTGAACTATCTAATTTACTATTTACTAATACATAGCTTGAATTATGAGTTATTTCAAATTCATAGAAATCTTCTTTTGTTTTACTTATATTAGTAACAATCTCAGAGAAATTATCATCTAATTCATTATAATAATATACATGAGTATCTTCATCACTTAATATACTATCCATTTGTTTAGTACTCTTTATTCTTACTAGAGCTTTACCAGGTAAATATCCATTATCTGCGAAAGTAACCAAAACACCCTTTTTAACATAATTATTAATATCAGCATCATCACTTACAGTTCCTAAAGTAATTGCTGCATCAATTGACTTAGGATCAGTAACATCTTTTCCATTAAATATTATTTGATTATCTCCATAATTAATTATTAATTTTTTATTCTTACCTTTAATAGCATTAAATAACTCTGAATTAATTAAAGAATTAGCATCAGCATTTACAGTTATTTCAGCACCATTTCCTAATTTATATAATGCTGCGATTATTTCGTTAGTAATATCTTCATTATTATATAAATAAGAATTATCACTCTTACCTTTTATTTCTATTGAAGCTACAATATCTAGTTTTAAGGCACCCTCTTTTTCATTTACATCATATAAAATAGTTCCTTTTTCAGCTTCAATAAGAACACCAGTTAAATTATAATTATCACTTGTTACATTAGAAGGAACTTCAAAATAAGGTTTACTATCAATAGATTTAACAAACACACTCATTTGCTTATTACTTGAATTTGTAAATACAAGCTTCATCTTATTGATTTTTCCTTCATAATTAATTTTTAAGTTAACTTTTTCTCCTAATTTTGCACTTTTACTTTCAATTGAAATACCTTTTAATTTTACACTATCTAATATATTAAACTGATTTGAACTAACATTTAATACACTTGTAAAATTAAATACATTACTACCATTATCTGCAGTTTTACTAAATTGCTTAGTAAATGTTGATCCATCACTATTTCTTCCAGTCAATAATACTCCAACAACATTGTATTTGTTAGGAATAACATTTGAAGGAATTACAATATAAGGGTCAGAAGCAATTGATTCAACTGGTGCAGTAAATGTTAAATCACCAGCATCATTTTTAAATATAACGGTTGTACCAATTGTATGTGCTCCACTTACAGAATAATTAACAGCAATTTTTTCACCAGTTGAAGCAGTATCCTTCTCTAATGAAAAATCAAGTAAATATAAAATTCCATCAGTTGCACTAGCATTAGCATTTGTTGCATTATGATCAGTTGCATTATGATCAGTTGCATTGTAATTTGTCGCATTATGATTTGTCGCATTATGATTTGTCGCATTTGATCTTGATGCATTTGATCTTGAAGCATTTGGTCTTGTAGAAAGACCTATCGCAGTATATAGATTATCCCTAATATAACCTCCATCAATATACTTAGACTCATATCCTATAAAAACTCCTAAAACAAGAGCAAATATTCCAAATATTGATACTCTTACTATCTTACTTTTACTACTCATTAAATTCACTCCTATTCTATAATGATTATATAATTATAAAAAAACAAATTCAACAATTATTTATCACTTATACTTAAAAAATGTAAAGCCATCACCATCCAAAATAATGGACTTACTATTACAACAGAAAGGTTAAAAAAATCCTGAATTATATAACATATCAACGTTATCAATAATACTAAAGAATACTTATTGCATTTCTTAATCCCCTCTTTAATCTGTAAAAATAAAAATGTCAAATAAGTACTCAATCCTACAATTCCAAGATTAACAAACATCGTTAAATATACATTTGCCGCAGTATCATTTATCGTAAGCTCTCCTAAAGCAGCAACATCAGCCGTATACCTAGCCATAAATCTAATCGCAAAAGTATCACAACCAGATCCAAAAACAAAATACTCAGGAATTATTGATAAAGTTCTTTTCCATAAAAACACACGATATGTACCAAAATCATCATCAAAGTTACCATGTAATAACTCATGAATTTCATATAACATCCCACTTTTAAACTTATAAAAATAAAGAAATATAAGTCCCATAAATCCAATACCAATCATTATAAAATAACAACTTTTAACAACTTTTTTAGTATTCTTTAATTCATATTTAGATTTATATAAAATATGTGATAAAAATATTATTATGCCTGCTAACCCAAAAAGTAATAAGACATAAATACTTAGATTAAAATGTAATGAAACCCTACCATCATTATAATGATATTGTGGATTAATAAATAAATTAATACCATATGCTAAGATAATTGTACCTATTAAACAAACAAATCTTGATAATCTCTTATTATTAAGAATAATAAAAGGAAATATAATCGCTACAATTGCCAAAGTCGCAACTTTACCACTTAAAACATCAATAATGGCAATCATCATATATCCCATAAGAATTGATAATAAATGAATTATTTTAGTATACTTAGGCTCATCCTCTAAAAAAATAAATGCCGCAGCTGCCATAGTTAAAAATATACAATATATCGCAGATACAAAATCAATATTACCAATAGTTCCTAAAAAACTAACATTATGTATACCAATTCCATCTTGATACATATTTAAAGGATTAAAACCTATAAACTGTAGAATTGAAATTGAACTGAACAATATTGAAGAAATAGAAAAAAGTAATATATATTTCTTATTAAATTTACCAAATAATGAAACAAACAAAAAAGATAATATATAAAGTGAAGTCACTAAAAGACCTTCTCCTCTTCCAACACCAATTATCAAATTATAATCTTTCTTGAATGGTGATAATAAACAAGAAATTATACAAACAAGTAGAAATAAAAATGCCACAAAATGAATCTTTGTAAATTTTATTTCTCTAAAATAATTTACTTTTTTTACAATTAAGAAAAACATAAAAATAATAAAACACAAAAACAAACAAGTGATAGTGACGATTACAAAGAAACGCCATTTACACTCTAAAATATGAAAAAATCCAGTAGAGTCAACAATTAATGGAAATAATAAAACAATAATACATATATATATACTTGTTATTATCTCCAATATCTTTTTTTCTTTATTAATAAATTTTTTCATAAACAACCTCTTTTTTAATAAACTTTAGAAATTGCTTCTTTAATAACATCTATAGAATTAATTAGTTTTTGTGTCTCTTCATAATTAAGGGGAATATATACCTTTTCTTTAACTCCATCTTTATTAACAATCGCTGGTGTAGAAATACATATTTCATTTTTTGCATCCCAACTAGAAACTGGAAGAATAATATTTTTATCTTCAATTATTGCATTAGTTATTCTTACAAGACACATTCCAATACCATATGCAGTAGCACCTTTTCTCTCAATAATCTCATAAGCAGAATTTCTTACTTCATCTTCAATTTCTTGTAATTCTTCGTCAGATAAAACATCACTTATCTTTCTATATGCAATATCAACATTACTCCAAGGAATAAATTCACTATCACCATGTTCACCAATAACATAAGCTTCAATATTCTTTGGACATACTCCAACTCTTTCACTTAACAAAAATCTTAATCTCGCAGTATCAAGGGTTGTCCCAGAACCAATTACTCTATTATTTGGCAAACCACTATACTTAAGTGTTAAAAAAGTCATTATATCTAATGGATTTGTTGCAACAACAAAAATACCATCAAAACCACTATTCATAACATCCGAAACAATAGTTTTAAATATTTCACTATTCTTATATATTAAATCCATTCTAGTTTCACCAGGGCCATGATTTGCTCCAGCTGCAATTACAACAATTTTCGCACCTTTACAATCACTATAATCCCCAACAGTTATTTTAATTTTAGAAGGACTATATGCCTGACAATGATTTAAATCCATTGCTTCACCAAGTGCTTTATCCTTATTTATATCAATTAATACAAGATTATCAACATATACTTTTTGATTAACCAAAGCATATGCATAAGCCATACCAACATTTCCACATCCAATTAAAACAACTTTATTATTCATACAATTCACCTCTATTATAAAAGTACCACATAATAAGATATTTCTCAATTAAAAAAAATCTACATAAGTAGATTTTTTATTTAAACATCTTAATCGTATTTTTATAAATTGATTCATCATCCAACTGATATTTTTTTTCTAAATCAGGTATTGAACCATGTGGAATAAATTTATCAGGATAAGCAAAATACTTTGAAGTAACATCCTTAAGATTATTATCAATTATTGTCTCCTTTATCGCAGAACATAACCCACCAATAATAGTTCCATCTTCAATAACTACAACCTTTTTAGTTTTATCTATACTTTTAATAATATTCTTACTATCAAACGGTTTTAAGAATCTACAGTTAATTACTTCACTTGAAATATTATCTTCCTTTAATTTTTCAGAAAGAACAATTCCCTTATATACAGAATTACCTATTGTAACAATTGTGAGATCATCTCCAGTTTCAAGAATATCACATTTACCCATTTTTATTTTTTTACAAGGATAGTTTATTTTTGCCTCACTACCTCTTGGATATCTTATTGAAACAGGCTTATCAATCTCAACAGCCATCTCCATCATCATTTCTAATTCTTTATAATCTCTAGGTGCCATTATTACAATATTAGGAACTAATCTAAAAAAAGCTAAATCAAATAGTCCATGATGAGTTGGTCCATCATTACCAACAACACCAGCCCTATCAATACACATTACAACATGTAAATTTTGAAGGCAAATATCATGTATAACTTGATCATATCCTCTTTGATAAAATGAAGAATATAAAGAAATAAAAGGTATTAACCCAGATTTAGCAAGGCCAGCTGCGAAAGTCAAAGCGTGCTGTTCTGCAATACCTACATCAAAAAATCTATCAGGATATTTCTGTGAAAATTCAGTTAAACCAGTACCATCTTTCATAGCTGCAGTAATCGCAACAATTGACTTATTCTTTTTAGCTAAAGAAACAAGCTTTCTTCCGAATATTTCTGAATAATCATCCTTTTTTTTCTTAATAGGTTCTCCTGTTTCAATATTAAAAGCTGATATACCATGAAACTTCTCAGGAGTTTCCTCAGCAAATTTATATCCCTTACCCTTTTTAGTAAGAACATGAATTAATGTTGGCCCATGTAACTCCTTTGCCTTAGAAAATAAATCTTCCATATCAGATATATTATGACCATCAACAGGTCCCAAGTATCTGAAACCAATATCTTCAAAATACATACTTGGTATTATTAATTGCTTTAGACTATTCTTAACTCGCCCAACTGATTTAGTAGTTGGCCTACCAATAATAGGAATCTTTCCAATATGTGTCTTCCAAAAGTCATTTGACTTTGTATAATTTCTTTTAACACGAAGTTTTGTAAGAAGTCTGTTCATACCACCTATATTTTTTGATATACTCATTTCATTATCATTCAAAATAACAATTATATCTTTTCCAGAAAATCCAACATGATTAAGAGCTTCCATAGCCATTCCACCTGTTAGTGCACCATCTCCAATAACTGCAATAACATGATTTTTTGATTTTTTTATATCTCTAGCTGTCGCAATACCAATTGCGGCAGAAATAGATGTACTACTATGACCAGTATTAAAAGAATCAGTATAAGATTCAGAAGTCTTAGGAAAACCAGAAATCCCATTAAATTGACGCATCTTTTTTAAATCATTTTTTCTACCAGTTAGTATTTTATGAACATAACATTGATGTCCTACATCCCAAATAATATTATCTTTTGTTACATCAAAAACACTTTCTAGAGCAATTGTCAATTCTACAATACCTAAATTGGACGCCAAATGTCCTCCAGTTTTAGATACAACCTCTAATAAATAATCTCTAATTTCTCCTGTTAACTCTTCTTTATCAGAAATACTAAGTTTTTTTATATCATTAATTTTATTAATTTTATCTAACTGCATAATATCACTCTTTTTTATTAAACTATATTATATATTTTTTTTTAAGAAAAGAAAAGAAAAAGAAGTATGATATAAAAAAAATATATAATAAAAAATAACTGATTCACGCATTCAGTTATTTTTTATATACTTAATATTTGTATAAGAATGTGCGTAATATATGACTCTCTTTCTATAAGATTTTTTGTTTTATACAAAATATCAAGTAAGTCTGATAATTAAGAAATCCATTTGAATTTTCCAACTATCATAAAACATTATATCATTAAATATTAAAAAATAATTATAAAAGACATAATTAAACATTTTTTTACACAAAAAAACTAATCATATTAATGATTAGTTACATACACAACTGGTCGGGAAGACAGGATTTGAACCTGCAACCCCTTGGTCCCAAACCAAGTGCTCTACCAAGTTGAGCCACTTCCCGATAATGGTGCGCTCGAAGGGATTCGAACCCCTGACCTCTTGGTTCGTAGCCAAGCACTCTATCCAACTGAGCTACGAGCGCAAGATACGAAGTCTAGCTAAATTTAATTACAAATAAAATGGTGGCTCCAGCGGGAATCGAACCAGCGACACAGGGATTTTCAGTCCCTTGCTCTACCGACTGAGCTATGAAGCCATATGGCGGTTCCTACGGGACTCGAACCCGCGATCTTCTGCGTGACAGGCAGACGTGTTAACCAGCTGCACCAAGGAACCAAAAAATAATTGGTTGCGGGGGAAGGATTCGAACCTACGACCTCTGGGTTATGAGCCCAACGAGCTACCAAACTGCTCTACCCCGCGATATAAATGGCGGAGGAAAAGGGATTCGAACCCCTGCGCCGCTTGCACGACCTTCCGGTTTTCAAGACCGGTCCCTTCAACCAGACTTGGGTATTCCTCCGTTATGGTGCCTAAGGCCGGACTTGAACCGGCACGAGGGTTGATTCTCGCAGGATTTTAAGTCCTGTGCGTCTACCAATTCCGCCACTCAGGCACATGGTGACCTGTATGAGATTCGAACTCATGACCCTTTGATTAAAAGTCAAATGCTCTACCAACTGAGCTAACAGATCACATAAAATAAATAAAAATGGCTGCCTCGGTTAGATTCGAACTAACGCATGTCAGAGTCAAAGTCTGATGCCTTACCACTTGGCTACGAGGCAAAAACTTAAGTGGTGGAGAGAGATGGATTCGAACCATCGAACTCAAAGAGAACAGATTTACAGTCTGTCGCGTTTAGCCACTTCGCTACCTCTCCAAAAAAATGGTGCCGAAACCAGGACTTGAACCCGGAACCTACTGATTACAAGTCAGTTGCTCTACCAATTGAGCTATTTCGGCATCTAAATGGTGGGCGATACAGGACTCGAACCTGTGACCCCCTGCTTGTAAGGCAGGTGCTCTAACCAACTGAGCTAATCGCCCGTGTGAAAACACATTTGACCAGTTGACAGTATTAAATATATCAATTTATCACTATTTTGTCAACAAAAATTATAACTTTTTTTGGTTTTTTGTATCAAATTCATTTACCCAATCATTTAATTTAATTTTTAATGTGTCAAAACCTGTTTTAGTTTCTCTAATTAATCTACTATCTTTTTTATCAGATTCATCATGAAGAGCCTTTAAACTTAATTTATAATGTTCTGAATCCTGCATATCTAATACCTTAACAGATAAAGTATCCCCAATTTTTGCATAATCTTTTATATCCTTAACAAAATCATTAGATACCTCAGAAATATGAACTAATCCACTACTCCCATCATCGAAAGACAAAAATATACCATAACTCTCTATTCCTGTTACTTTACCTTCAATAATATCTCCTTCATTAAACTTACTCATATATATCACCACTCCTTATATTATAACACAAAAAATAAATTGTTAAAAACTAATAATAATGCTATAATCAAATTGGTGATTTTAATGAGCAAAAAAGAAACAGAAAAAAAAATAATAGAACTTATTGAAAAGATGCGACCATTTTTAATGAATGATGGCGGAGATTTAGAATTTGTAAAATATGAAGATAACATAGTGTATGTAAAACTTCTTGGAGCATGTCAAGATTGCGCTATGATGGATTATACACTAAAAGATGGTATAGAAGAAATGATAACAACCGAAATACCTGAAGTTAAAGAAGTTGTAAATATAAATAACAAATAAAAAAACATCAAAAGATGTTTTTTATTTTTTCCTTGGACCAGATATTTCTTCAGAACCCATCAATCTATCAATTTCATCAATCATTCTTGTATTCTCATCATATTTATCTTCTTGCATTTCTATGATACTAGAATTATTCTTAATATCATCTTGAATCTGACTAGTTTCTCTTATTGTGTTTTCACAATCTTGTTCAAGTCCTTCACAATATCTTCTCATTTGTTCAACTTTATTTTGTAAGTCCGCATCAGATTGTTCTGCTTTCTTCTTTGCCTCTTCAGCTTTAAGAGCAATCTCTCTAGCAGAAGTTTGAGCATCAATCTTATCTTTACTAACAGCTGAACTCTTTTCTCTCAATTCTAATATTTTATCTTTCAATTTATTAAATTCAGATATTTTTGATTGTCTAGTTTCTGAAACATCAATAACAGCAGCATCACTATCTTCTTTCTCTGGTTCTACTTCAACACTTGAAGTATCTTCAAAAGTATAATCAGCAATGTCTTTTTCTGTTTCTACATCATCAGAACGAGATTCAACTATAACAGGCATTGATCTATCATCACTCTCAGTTGTTGAATCACCTAATGAAGTGAATAAATTTGCTATTGCTTCATCATTCTTTTCAGGAACGAAATCCTCAAGAGAATTAATTTTCTCACGAGATTCAGCAATCTCGTCATCAGTCATTGGAGTATAATGATATTTAAATCTTATACCACCATTTTCATCAAATTTCTCAGGATTAATAGCAGATGCTTCAGATTTAGAAACATTTCTAAATGCTGAATCCATAAATTCTTTTATTTTATCAGAATTTATTTCATCCCCTTTACTATCTTCCACAAATTCAACATTTTCATCAGATTTTATATCTTCAGGGCCAACAGTAGAAATATCTTCATTTAATGAATCATCAATAGACTCAGAAGTATCAACTTGTTCAGCAACATCATTATTACCAACAACCATACTTACTTCTTCAGGACTAACAAATGTTGCTCCATCATCTTTTACATCATCAGAAACATCAACAAGAGTATCATTTATTACACTTTCTACCGTCTCCTTACTTATTTCATTATTAGTATCAGTAGCTGTCTCTTCAATAGTAGGTGCTACTTCAGGAACAACAACACTATTATTTAATTCAGGATTATCTGTTGCCTCAGATACTGTTTTATTTCCTTCTTCCTCAGGAGCAACAACACTATTATTTAATTCAGGATTATCTGTTGCCTCAGATACTGTTATATTTCCTTCTTTCTCAGGAGCAACAACACTATTATTTAATTCAGGATTATCTGTTGCCTCAGATACTGTTCTATTTCCTTCTTCCTCAGGAACAACACCAATATCTTTTAAAGCAGAAACAAGATTATTATTATTATTATTATTATTTTTTTCTTCTGGAATAACTATATCATTTATAGAATTATTATCTACATCACTTAAAGAATTTTCAATTACACTAGAAACTGTATCATTATTTATCCCCTCAGAATCTAATTCATTACCATTCTCTAAATTACTAAACTCATTATTAATTGAATCAGTTAATGAATCTCTGTCTATAACTTGTGAAGATAAATCAATAGAATTATTATCTTCCACAGCTGGTGCTTCAACTGGAACATCTGCTTCAGCTATACTTTCTGGATTGTTAAGTGCACTTTCATCAGCAGAAACAAATCCAAGTACATCAGAATCATCTAAATCAACAAAATATAAACCAGCAGCACTCTTTACAGTGTTCTCCATCATATAATTTCTAAGTTTAATAGCTCTACTTTTTACAAATTTAGATGGAATATTTTCCTTTTGTAAGATTCTAATTTTTTCTTCTAGCCTTGCTAACTTCAAAGATTTAGACATCAACTTATCAGCAATCTTACTTTTTGAATAATCACTTGATAATGTTTTATCAACAATTTTCTCCATCTTTCTTTCAAGTCTTCTTATTCTAAATTGTCTAAATTTTTCAACAATATTTCTAAATGAAAGACTCCTAGTTTTAATTTGTCGTGGCATAGCCTCTTTCGAGCAATTCTCATAATCTCTATCAACAAGCTCTATATTTTCAAATGCCATAATAAACCCTCCTTCTAGTTATTCAGACTTTGATAACTCACGTAATACATCTTTTACTCTATTCCATTCTTCCTCATCATCTACACCCAATAATTTTGGATCACCAGAAGAACGATCAACATGTGAAACATATACAGTCACATTATCATTTTCATCTTTCTCATTTTTAGTATAAATGACATATTCCTTATTTGTATCTTTAAATTCAAAAGCTAATATAACCTCAACTTCTTCAATTGAACCATCCTCAGCAACAATTGACATCATTTTCTTTTCTACTTCTTGATTATCCATAATAATCCTCCCTCTATTATTCATATAATACTATTTTAACATATTTTAAAATAAATACAATATTTTTATTTTACTTTTTTTAATAAAAAAATTTTAGAACCATATGAACAATAATTTTTTATATAATCCTCCATATACTTGATATCATTTATCTTTTTTGCCTTTTTATTATTACTATCATAATACCCTTTTAGACGAACTTTTTCGTATGCATAATCTCCAAAAATATAATCATAATCATAAAAGTAATCAGTTATTCTCTCAAGAACTACATCCTCATCAAAACAATCGCCATCATTTCTAACTAATTCATATTCTTTTTTATTTATTATTACTGTTTTCTTTTTCATATAAATTACCTCTCTAGTCAATTATATCATTTATTATCAAATATGATAAATTTTATTTTATGAATGTACATAGTAATTTGGAATATTCCCTTTAACAATATCTATAGTTATTGGTTCTCTAACTTTTACACTAATCTTTTTAGTAGTTATCGGCAAACTAACCTCATTAACAATATCTATTACAGCATAAGTCTCAACAATAACATTATTTATCCCATACTCTTTAGTCTTCACATCTATATTAACATTAGTAGTTCCAACGAATGTAATTTTTAATGGAATTGTAGGACCTACATCTGCAAAAAGAACAGAATTCATAATTGAGTTAAAACTCATTTCACATAAATATCCCTTTCTAACTTTTTTGTATTTATCTCTATTATACTGTTGAGTAAAAGAAGGATATTTAGTATAGTCTCCTTTCTCAATATACGAGAAATATTCTTGTATCCTATTAGACAATTTATCTTTATATTCATTTATTACAGCCATATCATAGCTAATATTATCATCTTTTAAATATATATAATCACTCGATGAAATATTAATATCTCTTATAGATTGGTTAATAACATGAGAAACAACCCTCTCAACCTCAATACCTATATAATTCTTTAATGATTTTTTTAATCTATAATTAACAATAAATATTACAAAAAAAGAAATAATAATAACCAATAAAATATTTTTAATCAAGAAACCAATCAATCTCTTTTTACTAATATTACGTCTTCTCCTATTTTCACAATTTGATTCCACTCAATTCTAATATCACTTTCACGATTTAATGATAAAAAGCTTTTTCCTTGATCTATTAATAAAAAAGTTATTTTTCCACTTTCATCTACATTGGCATCAATAATATTACCAAAATTACTTCCGTTAACAATATTAATAATTCTTTTTGATTGAAGTTCAGATAATCTCAAACATATCACCTAATTAATTATATGATTAACGCTTATTTTAAGACCTTCTTTAATTCTTTTACTGCTTTTTTTTCTAATCTAGAAACTTGAGCCTGACTAATATCTAATTCTAAAGCAATTTCCATTTGTGTTTTTCCCATTACATAACGTTGATCCAAAATATACCTTTCTCTTTCATTTAATTCATCTATCGCATTATCAACAACCATTTTACTAGAAAAATTATTAGATAAAGAATCATCAATAATTTGATCATACAGATAAATTGTATCACCACCATCATTATAAATAGGTTCATACATACTTACAGGATCTCTCATTGCATTTAATGCATTACCAACATCAAATTCACTTACACCAAGTTCATCAGCAATAACGCTATAATCAGGTTCTCTTCCAAATAATTGATAATACTTTTCTATGTAGCAATTTATTTTATAATATAAATCTTTTATAGATCTGCTTATTCTCATAGAATTATTATCTCTAATAAATCTCTTTATTTCCCCCAAAATCATAGGAACAGCATAAGTAGAAAATTGAACATCATATGACAAATCAAAATTATCAATTGCTTTTATTAATCCAACACACCCTATTTGAAATAAATCATCCATATTATCTAACCTATTATAAAATTTCTTTAGTATGGATAAAACAAGTCTCAAATTACACTCAATTAACATATCTCGCGCAAATAAATCTCCATCTCTCATTTTATAAAATAAATCCTTCATCTCATCATGACTTAGTGTAACCAATTCACTTGTATTTAATCCACTTATATCAACTTTATATTTTCCCATTATTTATCACCCATCTTAATAGTGAGTAATTATAATAAAAAATATACAAAAAAAATAAACAATATAACTGTTTATCTTTCTAACCAATCAGCACCTTTATGTGGTTCTTCCCTTAACAAATCATTATAGTTTTGTTGTCTTAACACCTCATATATAGCAATCGCCGCACTATTTGATACATTCAAAGCTCTAACTTTATCAGTCATAGGAATTCTCATACAATGATCTAAATCATCTTTAAGGATTTCCTTTGGTATTCCTGTAGACTCTTTTCCAAATATTAGATATATCTCTTTATTATCTTTATTTGAAAAGTCAAATTCAGTATGAGGTTTATGACCATATCGAGTAAAATAATAATACTCTCCCTTGTTTTTCTTTTTAAAATCATCAAAATTTTCGTATATTTCATACTCCAATTTATCTATATAATTAACACCTGATCTTCTTAAATGATTATCATCTATAACAAATCCCAAAGGCTTTATTAAATGAAGCTTTGTATTTGTCGCAACACATGTTCTCATAATATTTCCTGTATTTTGTGGAATTTCAGGCTCATATAATACAATATTATTCATAAAAAACACCTCTAAAAAGAAAGAAGAATTAATCTTCTTCTTCATACATATTTATTTCTAAAAAACTATCCACTTTAGAAATAGTCAAATCCTTTTTAGCATCGCTTTGAAGAATTGAATCTACTCTTCCATCTTTAAAACTTATAAAGGCTGGATAATTACCTGTAAGTTTTATTCTATAATTATACTTATCATTAAATTCATTAACAAATTGTTCTTGATCAACATCTGATAAATTTAAATATACGATAGTATCATTCAAATCATTTTTATTAACATACTTTTTAAAATCTTTTTCAAATGTTCTACATTTATCATTACTTGCAGTACAAGCATAAATAATAACACTAGGAATATCAACAACATAATGATCCAAATCATTATAACCGATTTCAGAAAGTGTTCCCCTTATCACAGGAGTTTGCTTTTTATACTCATTATATACGTTATAACATTCACATAAATATAATGTAATGCAGCAACTTACTGCAAATAAAATTATCAAAATAATATAATTCTTAAATGGTTTTTTAGAATCCCTATCTTTTGTCACTTTGTATCACATCCCATAATAACATTCTACCACACTTTTCTATTTTTTAGAAAGTTTAATTTTTATATTTTGTTTAAAATACTACTAATCCCCTCTTCATTCTCATCATAAAAATCATATCTACAATCTAGTTCAATATTATTGTTTTCTCTATTTATATAATTAAGTACATGCGTATTAATACCATCATAATATACTGGAAAAACTCTTTCTTTGGAATCTACAATATTATATTCCATATCATTTTCAGTTATGTCTAATATATTTCCTTTTATAATCATATTTTCAATTCTTCCATAAACCAATAATTCAAAATTACCAGAACCAATTTTTTTGCTGTACAAAGAAACAAAATCTCTTATTTCATTATCTGATAATTCCACAGATAAAGGAATATTTTTAAGACCATATTTAGATAAGAAATATGCAGTATAAATATTCATAATATTAAGTGAATAATTTCCATATACATTATATTTACTATAATCGAAAACATCTGATACTAATATTTTCTCATCTCTATATTTTTCATAAGAATAACTACATCTATCTAAAAATAAATAAACCTTTGAATTATCTTTATATTTATCAAATAATTCTTTATTTTTAACATATATTCTATCAAAGTTATTTTTTAAACATATTTTTAATTGTTCTTCATTCATTACCGAACAAACATTAACACTACTCTCGTTGTTAGTATTCGATACTTTTTCAAAAGAAAAACTATTTTCGACGTAATCTATTTTTATATTCATTCTCTTATCAGTCAATTTTTCTAATAAGATACGTCTTAATTCATTTAAACTCTTTATTTGAACAAATAAATTACAATCCATTTCTATAGATATATCATTTATACAATAAGGAGTTCCTCCAACTTTAGATAATTGTCTTATAATTGTTTCTTCATTAATAGGAGCATTAATAGATTTTTCAACTACATCTCCATACTCAGTAATAGTATTTATACCATCACTAACAGAGAGCTTAATCATTTCATTTTCTCTTAAATAAATATTAAATTTAATACCTATTTTTCTTCTATTAAGAGAATTATTATATTCACTTTCTAATTCACTACTTTGCGTTTTAGATACAATATCAGAATCACTTATATTAACTTTATTATCTACATAACAAATATCTTTCGCAAAACTACATAAATTCATGTTTTTATCGTATAGATAATTTATAATCATTCCTTTTTTATTATTAATAAATCTAATCGCATCGAATTGATTTAGAACTTCACCATTATTTAATTCAATCTTAATCTTATTTTTCTTTAGTTCTGCCTTTCCTATCTCAAGACCAATATGATTAGGAGATTTACTATTTATTAAATCAATTCCATTATTATTAAAAAGATGTCCAACTGTGAAATCACGATTAAAAATAGTTTTTAACTTCTTAGTTTCTTCCTCATAATCAAAAGCATCACCATCTATCAACTTTCTATAAAAATTAGTAATAAAACCAACATATAAAGGGCTTTTCATTCTACCTTCAATTTTAAAACTATATATACTACTATCAAGTAACTCCTTTATTTTTGATGATGTATTTAATTCTTTCATACTAAGTAAATATTTATTCTTAGCAATAACCCTATTTCCTTTTAATAGAGAATATGGCAATCTACAACTACCAGCGCATTCACCCCTATTACCACTTCTTCCACCAAGCATACTACTCATTAAACAACAACCAGAATAACATACACATAAAGCTCCATGAATAAATGCCTCTTTCTCTATTGGTACATCAATATTATTAATTTCATCTATCGTTAATTCCCTCGAAAAAACTACACGCTTTACTCCAAGATTGTAGAATAACTCACAAGTCTCTTTAGAAGAATTATTTGCTTGAGTAGATGCATGAATCTCTAAATTAGGAAACATTTTTCTAAGTAAACAAATCATACCAAAATCCTGAACTATTAACGCATCAACTCCATTTTTATACAAGAATCTAGCTTGTTCGATAAATTCCTCAACCTCATTATTCTTTATTAAAGTATTCATTGTCACATATAATTTCACACCATATAGATGACAAAACTTTATTGCCTCAAGAAGTTCATCTTTAGTAAAATTTTTGGCAAATTTTCTAGCCCCAAAATTAATGCCTGATACATATACAGCATCAGCACCATTATATACAGCCTGGTATAAACAATCCATATCACCAGCAGGCACTAACAATTCATGATTCATAATAATCACCCCAAATACAACCATATTATACATTATTTTATAATTATTTTGAATATAATTTATTATGAATAAAAAAAGAATCCAACAAATAGAAATAGAAAACAAAATTTGGATAATCTATTTCATAATAATAGGATTATCTTACTATGGAAACTATTATGAAAAAGACTATTTTGAAAACAACAATCAGAATAGTAAAGAAATATATCAAAAAACAAATACTATAGTTTTTACAATTCTACTAATAATCTATTCATATTTTGAAAAAGAAGCTGTTAACTCATTCAGAGAAAAAAACAAAAGTAAAGATCAAAAAAAATATGATACACTCTCACTTATTGCAACAACAGCAGTACTAATATCAGGAATACTATTTTTATATATTATTATCGATGATAAGAATCTAGAAGAAGAAATTGCTTTCAATTAAAAAAACAGATGTAATCATCTGTTTTTTAATAATTCTCGCTTTTTAATTCAAAATAACTTTGAGGATGTGCACATACAGGACAAACCTTTGGTGCCTTAGCTCCAACTACTACATGTCCACAATTTCTACAAATCCAAATTGAATCTCCATCTCTTGAGAAAACAACTTCATCTTCAATATTCTTAAGTAATTTTCTATATCTCTCTTCATGATGTTTTTCAATTGCTCCTACTGCTCTAAACTTAGCTGCTATTTCAGTAAACCCTTCTTCTTCAGCAATCTTAGCAAATTCATCATACATATCAGTCCATTCATAATTTTCACCATCAGCTGCAGCTTTTAGGTTATCAACTGTTGAAGGAACATCTCCACCATTAAGTTCTTTAAACCACATTTTTGCATGTTCTTTTTCATTATTTGCAGTTTCTTCAAATATAGCAGCAATTTGCTCATAACCATCCTTTTTAGCTTTTGATGCGAAATAAGTATATTTATTTCTTGCTTGAGATTCACCTGCAAAAGCAGTCATTAAATTTTGTTCAGTTTTACTACCTTTTAATTTCATAAAATACCTCCTAAATAATTATATAATTATTATACTTTATATAATATTAATACACAAGAATTACTTTTAATGAATAAACTATTACAGGTGATTATATGAAAAATAAACATAAACTCTTTTGTAGATGTTCAACCTGCAAACAAAAAAGAAAAAACAATACATTTTTTCTTTCAACAATTCTAATAAATTTAATAATAATTGTCTATCAATTAATTATTCTTTTATTCATCACAACAAAACTAAATGTAATTATTTTATTATTTGAAGTTATCTTTATCTTTCTTTTGTTCTTTTTCATATTTCTCTAATAAATAATTATAAGTATTATCAACATAATTAATTATATCAAATACTTCATTTATATTTTTTCCATCAATAATAGGAACAATACTTATTAAACCACATAAACAATAAAACTCACCTTCATATAATTTTATCCTTTTAATGTCATTTATACTCAATTTACTATTTTTATATAAAGAATCAATTAAAGAACAAATAGATATTTTACTATCAATAGTTTTTTTATTTATATTTGGTATTAATCTAACTACTTTTGATTTTGTATTAATCCATTTATCAATAAAATACCTACCCAAATCCAACAAATGATATATTTTACTAATGTTAATAATTAAATAGTAAAATGCCTCAGTTGGATAAAACATCTCTTCTATTCTATCCTGTAAGTCATTATAATATTTAAAAACTATATCCATATCATTTGTTATTTTATTATAAATATCCTCATATTTATCATCATAATTTCCATCTACAAAATAATTTTCAATTAACTCATTAATAAACCTATTACTTATATAATCAAAAAAAATATATCTATCATTAACAACAGAAAATGACTTATACCTTAAAATTTTATTTATTATCATTTTTTAATAAAGGAATTATTAACTTACTACCTACAGACAACTCTTTTAAATCGTTATATTTTTCTATTTCCTCTAAAGAAGTATTATACTTTGAAATAATTGTATTAATTGTTTCATTTTGTCTGACCATATATACAATAAAAGTACCAAAAGTCTCACTATTATCATCTATATTAAATAGTTTAACTTCACTATCATCACGATCTTCCTCATTAACCTCTTCTTCAACAATATCAGCATCTAATAATTCCATTTCTTCTTTTTTATCATCAATTTTAGGTATTTCTATTTCCTTTTTATCTACCGGATCACCATCACAATCTCTATCATTATCTATAATAGTCCCTTCAACAACTAATTCAATTTTACAAAGAAGAGACTTATCATCAATAACATCATAAACAAAATCGACAATACTTATATTTGAAGATAGAACATCAAGTGAATCAGTTAGAGATATCTCTACTGGAATTCTATAATTAAAGACCTCATCTTTCTCTGCAACTAAAGTGGTTTTATACTTTCCAGATATTATTAAATTCCCTTTGATATTATCACTATCTAAAAATTTCAAATCATGTTCCAAAGATATTGCCGTTACTTCACTTACACTTTTAGAAAAATCAATTTTCTTTTCTATTTCTATTTTTTTATTCATATTAATCCTCCTAAAAAATAATATGAAAAAAAAGAAGATTTATTCTTCTTTTTCACCAATATACTTTAATGATTTTTTAATATTATTTATATTTTTCTTCTTCTTACTAAAAACCTTAGTAGTTCTTTTCTCTTGTTCTAATACCTGTTGCGCCCTTGCCATAACTTCTTCATTTTTAAAGAAATCAGGAGATGTAGCAATTAAATAATTAAATGAAGAAATATTTAAATCATGATTAGTAAGGTTTTGTATATTTCCTTCATCTAGAGCATTCATAAATATAGCATCATAAGCTAAAGCATCTAAAAAATCACAAACTTCATTATATTTAGTATTTCTAATAGACTCATGAAAATCAATATAACTCTTTACCATTAATGAAACCATTTCTTCAGAAACATTTTCAACAGCATTTAAATATACTAAAATTTCATTAATATAATCCAAGACTTCATCATCTACAGAATATTTATGAATTTCAATTATCTCTAAAATCCTCTTCTTTATTTCAGGAGATAGCAAGAAAAAAGCAGGTTCTTTTCTACTAGCTATTGCAATAGTATCCAAAAAACATAGAAAAGTATTTTCATCTTTATAAAAATTCTTAAGCTGATCAATTGACGCACACAGTAATTGATTCTTA
>CACXJP010000024.1 GCA_902768065.1 uncultured Erysipelotrichaceae bacterium | reverse complement strand
ATAATTACATAATAAAAATCAAGGGTCTAGATGAACTCACTAAAGTTCGCCCTTGATTTTTCCTTTTTATATGATGTCTCCTATTTGGGGTTCACATCATATTTATTATGTTCCTTTTACCATCTTCTTCCAGAATAATATGTATAATCACTCATATTTTCATAATCTCTTAAATCTGATTGTCTACTTGATCTAGCTTGTTCTTGAATACGACGTATTTCTTCTTCTAGGTTTGGATCTATTTCTGAATCTGGTTGATTATTATTTGAATTGCCATTTTGAGGCTCTTGATTGTTTTCTAATTCTTCTTGTATTTTTTTGATTTCATTTTCTAATGTTTCAGCTTCTTTACTTGAACCAATATCATCAAATTCATTTGCACAACCATTTTCATATAGGTTCTTTTTTGCTTCTTCTAGTAGATTATATATTTCATTAGGATCTTTTGTAGTTATATTCTTTATCTTAGCAAGTGATAAATTTATTCTAATATCACAGACTCTTTTTTTGCTAGGATGTTTTTTTAATGATTTTTCATATTTTTCTATGGCACCATTATAATCATCATTCATAAATAAAATGTTTCCATGATTGTAATAGGCAATATATGGTTCATTTATATTTAATATATATAAACATTTTATTAGTGTTGAACTATATTTATTATGGTTAAAATTATGGATTATTATTTCATTAATCATGAATGACAATACTAATCTAATTAATATAATAAATAGGGGAATTAATAATATTTTTAATACTTTTTTCATATTATTCTCCTCCTAAATCTATCAAATTCTATAAATAATAGTATAAGTAGTGGAATTACAAAGATATAGTAAATATCATCATATGAACTTTTATCATTACTTTCTAGAGTACTTTTAGTTTTATTTTTTATTTGTTTTATTTTAGAATTAATATCATTTGAATTAGTTACATGTATATAATCAACATCCATATCATTAGCAATTTCTTTTAGATTTTTCTCATCTATTTTTGAGATAGCTTTTCCAAAGTTTGTACCTGTATAATCCATGATGTATTCATTAGTAGCATATTCACTTTCATCTTTCATATAGCCACCTTTTTTTGTACCATACCCAAGAACTGCGCCATCAGATATATATTTAGAAATACTTTTAAAACTTTTAATACTATTATTACTTGTATTTTCTCCATCACTAATGAAAAATATTATTCTATTATTATCATTTTTTTTCTTAGAATTTTTTAGTGAATACATAATTGAATCTAATGATACGTCTATTGATGATCCTTTAGCATATAGTTCATTTATAGGCATCATTATACTAATTGCTTCTCTTGTTATATTTGCATCATATGTATATGGAGTTACAATTCTTGAGGTATTATCAAATGTTATTACAGAGAATCTTGATCCATTAAGTTCATCAATAATATAGTTACATGCTTCTTTAACTCCTGATAGTCTAGTATTGCTTCCATTATAATCTAGGGCATTCATACTTATTGTATTATCTATAACAAATAAAACATCTAAATTATTCTTTATTGTTTTTGAGTTGTTTGATGGTATCATAATTCTTAAATTAATTACAAACAATAATATAATTATTAATATTTGTAGTAAATCTCTTTTTTTAATAATAATATATATAATTAATGAAATACATATTATTAGCATAATCCATATAGGAATAATTGGAAATAATTTCACATTTACACCTTCTTACTCATATAGACTAACCCTAAAATTGAAATTAATAATATAATAAATGGTATTTCCGGAATGTCTATATCTTTAGTTGTTGTATTATTTCTAAGTAGAGATTTACTTGTTTTTTCTATATCATCAACAATACTACTAACTGTTGATTTTGAATGATCATAATATTTACCTCCTGTTTTTACTACGGAGTTTTGAAAAGATGTTCTATTTGCATCTTTCATATTTTTTGTACCAATTCCAAATACTTTTATTCCTTTGCTTCTACTCAATTGAGATGCTTTATCTAATGTAAATAAAGGAGTTCCTGCTAGATCATTATCAGTAGAGAAAATTATAACTCTTGTTCTATCTTCATCCAAATTACTAAAACTATAAACACATGAAGCTAGGCCATCTCCAATTAGAGAACTTCCTCTTTGTTCATTTCCTTCGATGGTTCCACTATAAATATAACTACTTATATATAAGTAATCATCACCATTATAGGTTCCATAATCCATTGGATTATTTACTTTAATAGATTTTTTTATTTGATCTAAAGTATTTGTTACATATTCGTAATCATCTGTTAGTGGAACTAGGACAATTGATGATGTATTAAATATTGATATTCCAAATCTTTCTCCATGTAATTTACTTACTGTTTTTTTTAGACTATCTATTAGTTCTATATTTAATTTATCTACAGATGCGGATACATCCATACATAAGAATATATCTCTATTATATAATTCATTGTTATATGTATTTGTTTCTGAAATCCTTGATAATAGTAGTGTAGATGATATTATTGCACTTATAAAAAATATAATGGCAGTAATCTTTATAAATTGATACTTATGTATTCTATTTTTATAATATTTAGATTTTTTAATATAATCAGTATTTGCAATTTTTGATCCATTAGTATAAGTATCTTTTCTTTTTTTACTAATTATTAAGTATGTTATTAAAACTATTGGAATAGTGATTAATATAAAGGGATATTTTATTTCCAATTTTCAATCACCTTCTTTGTTTTATCAATAGATTCTAATACGTTTCCTTTAGATACTCTTTCAAATTCTGGATTATAGTATTCTTCTACTAACTTTGATAATATTGGCATATTAATTTTTTTAATATCTTCTAAAGTATAATACTGTACTTTTATATTAGTTACTTCATATATAAAATTTCTTATTAGTCTGCTTAGACTTTGATATGCGATTCTTTCAGATATTTTGTTAGTATTTAAATCTTCTATTAAGATTTGAATGTTATATAAATATTTGTTTTTTATATCCATAAGATTTTTACTTGATGGTTGAATAATTTTTACGTTTTTTATATCCTTCTTTTTATGAAGAATAATAATCAATAATAATATAATTAATAGGAGAAGGGGAATTATCAATATAATTGAATATGAAAACATTTCTCTTAACTCAGTATCTATTTGCATATTTATGTTCCTCCAGTAATCTTATTGTTTTAAAGTTTATTTCTTTTAGTGAACTTATTGTTGTTATACATACATTGTTTTTTTGTAATTTATTTTTGTTATTATTCATTATTTCTTCTCTTATTTGTTTTTCTACTTGATTTAATTTTTTATCTTTTAGGAAAAAATTTGTAATATATTTATTATTACTTATATCAAATACATTGTTTCCTGTCATATAATTATCTGCGATATTTACTATTAATAAGTCATGTTTGATTTTTAATTTTTTTAGTATATTATCTTTGATTGAATCTACGCCATTTATATCTGTAATTAGAACTATTATCATTCTTTTTGAGATGTTTTTATAGGCATATTCTAATAGTTGATTTGTATCTGTATCATTGCTGTTTGTACTTTTATCATATTCACATAAATAATCTTCTAAATTATATAGATTATTTTTAAATGGCTTATAGTTTATTTTCTTTGAATCTTTATACAACATACCTATATAATCATTATTTTTAATTGCTAGATATCCAATTGTTCCTGCTGTAAAAAGGGCGATATTTTTTTTGTTTTCATGTTGATCTGTATCTGCGGTCATTTTTAGATCATTATCAATTATAAATAAAATATTATGCTTTTTTTCGGCAATAAATTGTTTTACATATAATGTGTTTGTTTTGGCAGATGCTTTCCAATCTATATCCTTTATCTCATCATTTATTACATATTCACGTAGATTTTCAAAATTCATACTTTTACCACGATATATTGATTTATATGTTCCATCTAGGATGTTATTTGTTTTTTTGTTGGAATATATGGCAATATTTGCTTTGATCTTATTTACATAATTTAGTTTCATGGGGTAGGTATAGCTCCAAATACTGCATCAATTATTTGTTCAACTGTAATATTATCTGCGATGGCAGAGAAATTTAGTGATATTCTGTGTCTTAAAACACTATATCTTAATTCTTTTATATCTTCTGGAATAACATGACTTCTTCCATTTATTAGAGCAAGTGCTTTTGCACATTGCATAAAAGCGATTGCTCCTCTTGTACTTGATCCAAGGTTTATATATGACGCTAATTCATTACCAATAAAACTTTCTGGATGCCTTGTAACTAACATTATTTGAGCAATATATTTCTTTATTGAATCATCTATATATACTTTCTCAGTTAGCTTTTGAAGATATTCTAGGTCTTTTATATTTAGGATTTGTTTTTTATCATCAAATACTTTATTTTCTAATCTATTTAATATTTCTACTTCTTCATTAACATTTGGATAACTAATTTTTTCTTTTATTAAGAATCTATCTAATTGTGCTTCTGCGAGTAGGTAAGTTCCTTCTTGTTCTATGGGATTTTGTGTTGCGATAACTACAAAGATATTTGGTAGTTTATAACTTACTCCATCAATAGTTATTTGTCTTTCTTGCATTGCCTCTAGAGTTGCACTTTGTGTTTTTGCATTTGATCTATTTATTTCATCTAATAAAAAGAAATTACAATCAATTGGTCCTATTTTTGTTTCAAAATCATTTTTTGAATAATTAAATATTTGTGTACCAACTATATCACTTGGTAATAAATCTGGAGTACATTGAACTCTTGCAAATTTTCCGTTAACTGCTTCTGTTAATACTTTGGCTGCAGTTGTTTTTGCTAGTCCTGGAACTGATTCTAATAAGATATGTCCGTTAGCCATTAATGCAACTAAAAGTGCATTTCCTAGGTTTGTTTGTCCTACTATTTTATCACTGTAATATTTCTTTAATTTTTCTATTATTGTGTTGCTTTTTGTTAGTTCTTCTTCAGTAATAATGTCTTGTTTTTTATTTTCCATATTTTCCCTCTTTTTCTATTATTTTTCATCTTATATTTTATATTATTTCTTATTAAAAAACAACTATAGATAACTGGTTTATATGTGATATAATATTTGAAAAAAGGAGGTATCTTAATGGAAAAAGTTATTTTTAATAATGGGAAGAGAGTTAGTGCGAGAGGTATTATTATTTCTTGCGATAAAGTATATTTGATGTTTAGAAGAAGAAAGAATGATGATGGTTCATATAGAGAATATTATGTTGTTCCTGGTGGAGGAATAGATGAAGGTGAAGATGAATTAGAAGCTGTGAAAAGAGAACTAAAAGAAGAATTTAGTGTTGATGTAAATATTCTTGGAAAAGTTGGTTGTGATGAAGGTGATGCTTCTATTGCTAATTTTTATTCTTTAGAAATTATTAGTGGAAGTCCTCTTCTAGGTGGTGAAGAAAAAGAAAAATGTAGTGATGAAAACTACTATGAAATAAGACTTGTAGATATAAATAAATTAGATGAAATTGATGTTACTGGTAAAGATTATATTTTAAAGGCATATAAAAAGGAGTATATAGATTAATATGGAAATTGTTAATTTAGAAGATAGATTAGAGTTTCTTGATGAAGTTATTTCTTTAGAGCATGACTGCTGGGCTAGTAATAAGAATTATATGAGGAAAGAGAGAATTAAAGAAAAGAAACAAAGAGTAATTGATTCTTTTTCAGACAAAGCTTTTTGTAAATTATTATTGATTGATAATAATGAACTACTTGGCTTTATATCTTTGTTTCCTAAGGACGCTAAAGAAGAACCTGATTTATCTCCTTGGTTTGCAACAATATATGTAAAGAGTAATTATAGAGGAAAAGGTTATTCTAAGTTATTAGCTAATGCTATTATAAATGAAGCTAGAAATAGAGGATTTAAAACTTTATATTTAAAAACTGAACTTGATAATTATTATGAAAAATATGGAGCTAAATATATTAAAATGATAAATGATACAGAAAAACTATATAAGATAGATTTATAGTTTTTTTGTATGTTATAATGTTTTTGGTGATATATATGAATTTATTAGGAAGCAAAACTTTTGAGACCGAGAGATTAATCTTAAGAAAATCTTCTATGAAAGAGCAAAAAAGATTGTGGGAGATATTAATGATACCTGAGGTTAATAAATGGTATTTAACTTCTGCAAAGAAGAAAGCTAATGATAAAAATCATTGGTCTTGGGAGACTCAAGAAAAGTTTTATCAAATGAAAGTAGATAATGCCTCTTTAGATAATACTTTTTGTTGGAGTATATTTTTAAAAGGAGATTATTCTAATAGTTGTTCTGAAGAAGTAATAGGACAAATTTCTTCACCTATCATAGATAATGATGAAGCTTATAGAGATATAGGATGGTTTATAGATCCAATATATCAAAGAAAAGGCTATTCAACTGAAGCTGCTAAAGAAGTATTAAAATATTTATTTGAAGATGTTGGAATTATTGCAATTATTTCAAGTGCTGTAAAAGATAATAGAGGATCTTGTAAGCTTTTTGAAAAACTCGGATTTATTAAGACAGGAGAAGAGATGAGGAAATCACCATATACTTTTTACGAGGGGAATCTTATTTTTAATCTTTATGAATTAAATAAGGAGAAATATAATGAAAATAATTGAATATAACGATAGATATTTAGAGGATGTTAAAGATTTATTAACTGAATTAGAGGAGTATATTGTATCTATTGATATTGATGAACTTGATCATGTTCATCCTGACTATCATGAAAAAATGGCTGTTCTCGATTTAGAAGAGATAAATAAAAAGAATGGTAAGTGCTATCTTGCAGTAGATGGTGATGTTTGTGTGGGTCTTATTATGGGAATAATTATTGAGTTTGATGAGAATGATTATTTAGACTATAAGTGTCCAAAAGAAGGAGAAATAACTGAATTAATTGTTTCTAGTAAATGTAGAAATAAAGGTTTAGGAAAACAATTAATGCAAAAAATGGAAGATTATTTTAAAGAGATGGGTTGTGAGTATATTCTAGTAGATGTATTTGCTTATAATGAGAAAGCAATAAAGTTCTATGATAAAAATGGTTATCATTCAAGAATGTATACTAATATTAAAAAAATAAAAGACTAAATTAGTCTTTTTTTATTTTTAAAAATATAGTTTTTTGATATAATTAATAAAGATAGTAGGTGGCTTTATGAATATGGATATATTTAATATTGATAATTTTAATGTAGTAGAAGATGAGAATTATTACTATGTTTTTAGAGCGCTTAATATTGCTGATTCTGATGATATGATTAATACATTCTTGGAAACTGGAGAAGATGCTAAGAGAATTCGTACAGATAGGGAAAGATATGAGGAGCAACATGGGAGAGCTAAATATAATGCAGATAGTGAATTATCATTAGAAGAAATAACTGATCATATTAAAATTCATTATTTAAAGGAAACTAATTGTATTTCTTTTAGTACTAATGCTAATGTTTGTCTTGATTATGGAAGTGGATATAGAGATCAATATGTTGTTATGAAAGTTCCAAAATCATTACCAGAGGAGGTTGTTTATGCTGGCGATTATATGATTTTTGAAATATTTCTTGGAGTTGAAGAAGCTATTGAAAGTGGAGAACTTGATGATAATGTTATAAATATTTTGAATAAGATTGATAATGCCAAAAATGATAAAGAAATAAAAAATATTATTCTTGATTTATGTAATTGCCTAGGTTTTGAAAAAGATGTTTTATCAAGATTTAATGAAAAACAATTCTTTAATAGTGAACAACAAATTACTTATGATAAAATAATTGGGAAAGCTACTGCTTTAGAGATATTTGGAGTTTTACCTAGAATTGAAGAGAGTGTTCAAAATTCTACATTACTTTCTACAGTCGGTGGAGCATTCTCATCTGGAGAGGTTGTTCATTATAATGAGGTAAGTAGTAACAAATATAAAGTTGTTTCTAAACAAATGATGATGTTATTTGCATTAACTCAGCAATTAAAAGATAAATATCCAAATGATAATGATGTTAGAGACTTGGAGTTAAGGTTAATTGATTTATATAATAATGGTTATGATATTAAAGAGATAGATGAAAAAATTGTTTTTACTAATGGAAAAGAAGTAATTGATTGTAATATATTAAGTATTGATAGTACAGTCTTTAATAGTAAAAAGATAGACAATAATTTATTATCTTTAGATTCTTTATATGAGATGGCAGATGGCTCAATAGACTATAATAAAGCTAAAAAAACAGTTGAATTTTGTTATTCTCTTGCTTCTGCAAGAAAGGAAGCTGATGATTATGCAAAAATAGTCCTAGCTTTAACTAATAATTCTTCTTTAGCAGATAAGATTTCTAAAGATACACTTGCAATTAATTCAGAATTTATTGATAGAGGAAATAATCATGGATATAGATTATGTGAATCAGTAAATGTTGGTATGAATAATGAAGGAGATAAATTTTATAGTTTATCTACTCAAAAGCAATTTGTTAATTTGATACTTAATTTAAGTGATGATGAAATTGATCATATATTAAATAGTGATGGAATAGTATTTAGGAATAGTTTTATTGAGAAACTTAAATCCGAGAGGACACTTTCTAAAAATGAGTATTTTGCCAAGGCTATAGTTAATGCTATTGACTTTGATAAAATATATAATAGTACTAGTAAAAATGTTGATAATAATGCTAAAAAAGATAAGATTATTGCTAAATTAAAAGAGAGTAATATTGTTAGGTTATATCATGCATTTGAAAAGATCAATTTAAATCATACTGAGATTTCATATTATATTGTAAATCTATTCTTGGAAGGTTCTTTTAAAGGTCATTCTTTTGATGATTTATGTAATATGGAAGAAATAGATATTTATATTAAAAATAATTTTTCTGTATTTAATAAAGAAATTAATCCTATAACATTAGATGGATTTATGGGAATATTTAGAAATAGAAATTTTGTTCCTGATTCTAATATTAATTTAAGAGATTATCAACAACGTATTAAAGAAAGTGTTGATGAAATGTATGCTAATGGCAGAAGATTTGCTGGTGTGGTATTACCTACTGGTGGTGGTAAGTCATTTATTGCAATGTCTGAAATGATTTCTCGTAAGGATAAGAAAATTGTTTATATTGCTCCTAGATTGGAAATATTAAGACAGTTTAAAAAGAATATTGCTGAGTATGTTGCTGGGTGTAACCCAGAAGGTTTATCTGATAATGAACTTGATGCTATAGCAAAGTCAGTCTTCCCTCATTTAGAATTTATTTGTTATCAGGGGTTAAGTAGAAGAGATCAAGAAGTTTTATCTAATTTAAATGCAGATTTTATTATTCTTGATGAGATACATCATATTGGTAGTGAAACTTGGAATCCTGTAGTAAAGAAATTATTAGATCATAATCCTGAATCTCAGGTATTAGGTATATCTGCAACTCCGCAAAGAGATGGGTATGATGATTATTATAATAATGAAGAATACTTTGATATGTATGGTGGAGATATGATGATGGCAATGGCCGCTTATCTTGATAACTATACACAAACTGAGTTGTTACAAAAGAAATATCTTGCATGTGATATTAATGTTATTGATGCAATTCAAGAAGGATATGTAGTGTGTCCTACAATTATATCATTTGATTATACTCTTGATGAATCTGATGAGTATATGAAAGCTTTAAAAATGGCATCTAGAATAAAAGATCCTGCTGCTAAAAAAAGAGCTAATGAGGAAATTGATAAAATCCTTGACTTGGTTAGTTCAGCAAAACTTGAGGGTGTAGATGAATTAATTGAGGATCATATAAGATGTAGGGATGGTAAATATATTCTTTTCATTCCTAGAAAGCCTTTTGATTATGAAGGCTCTACTGATGATTATATAGAAGAGTATATTGAACAGTTTAAAAAGGATATTGCTAATATTGATAGTGATCCACATATTGATTATATTCATAGTAAGAGAAGTAAGGAAGATAATGAGACTGCTATGAAAAATTTCGAATTAGATAATAGTGGTCATATAAAAATTCTTGTTGCCATAGATATGTTAAATGAAGGTGTTCATTTACCTAATTTAAGTGGTAGTTTTAACTTTAGAAAAGTAGATAAGAAACATCTTATTTTAGCTTTACAACATTTAGGAAGAGTTATCTTTGCCTTAGATCCTGATAAGGAAATAACTGATGATGAGATACCTTTAGTTTTTGATAAATTTAATAATTATTCTAATTTAGATTTAGATAGACTAGTTAATAAAAAGAGTACAATATCTGATTTAGAAAAATTAAAGAATGTTATATTCTGGATCGAAAAATATGGCAGAATGCCTAGTATAGATAGTCCTGATATTGATGAGCAAAGAAAACTAATTACTTTAGGTAGATTAAAAGAAAAATATGGCAAATTTAAAGATGGTAACTTTAGTGAATATAACTTAAGTGATTATGATCAGTATAATATATCTGAAATTGTTAAGATATTTAATGATTATAATTTCTGGGAGTATGATATTCCAACTGTTGATAAGGAAAAACGAAGAGAAATTGAAAGAGTTAATATCTTTAAGGTAAGTGCGATTAGACGGTCTTTCATTGATGCTTGTAATAATGTTACGGGTATTGCTGGAACTGTTAGTATGTCTACACGAGATAGATTAGGGCAATTGATAAAAGTATTAGATATACTTGCAGAGAATAATATTTTACTTACACCGAATGTTATTAATAGTAATATGATTTTAGGTGACTTATTGAAATCTATTGACTCTAGTATTGCCGAAGATGTTTATTATGAATTGAAGAGAATAGGTCTTAATTCTAGTTATCCTATCGGAGCAGAATATTATTTCGGTAGAATTAATTTAGCAGAAAGTATGTCTATTTTTAAAGGATTAGATTATACATTTGAAGAAATAACTAATCTTAGAAAATATGGTTTGTTATGTAATGGTCCTGATATAAATTTTATTGATAGCAATGGATTTATTATTAATGGACCAGAAGAATTATTGAGAAGAAATATTTGGACTGGAACTTATTATTCTAAAATTAAACTTACTATTGATGGTTATGATCCTCATAATTTTAATTTTAAAACAAGGAAGCATAGAATAACAAATGAGGAATATGATCCATATGGGTTTAACATTAAAGGTATAAATAAGGATACTAATACTATATATGATAGACATGGCTTTAATATTGATCATATTCATAAAGATACTAATACTATATATGATCCTAGAGGATTTGATATTGATGAGTTTTACCATACTTTTGATGAGAAAACAGGAGAATATGTAGAAGAGAGTACAAGAAGATATGATGAAAAAGGTCTCAATATAGATGGGCATGATGGACAAGGTTTTGATGAGAATAATCTACATATTAAAACAAAAAAGCCATATGATGAATTATATTTTGATAAGCAGGGGTACTATTACGAACTAAAAGAAGATGGCTCTAGAGTTAAGACAAAAAGACGTTATAATGATAAGTTTTATGATAGACAGGGTAATTTCTATGTAAAAAATGCTAAGGGTATTTATGTAAAGACTGCAAGTAATCATAATAAATATGGATTTATGGTTGACGGATTACATTATATTACTAGAACTAATTTAGATCCTAGAGGATTTGATATTAATGGTATTTGGCATAGAAAAGAAGGAAATCATTATATTAGTACTGGTTCAATATTTGATGATAATGGTTTTACAATTGAAGGCAAAACTCTTAGAACTGATAAGGTTACTGGTAAGAAATATTATGATATAGTTAATGATTATGGTTTTGACTATAAACATAGGTATCATTATCCTGAGGCTAAAATTGATGATGATGGTTTTGTTGATTTTCCTGCTGCAAATATAAAATATACAGATAAGATTTTTAGAAGAAAATATAAGAATGGAATTTATTATGATATTCATGGTTTTGATGAGGCTGGAAATCATATTTCTACTGGAGATAAATTAAATCCTAATAATTTCGATAGAGATGGTAATTGGTGGACCATGGATCAATATGGAAATCTCTATAATACGCATAAGAAAGTTAATAATGATGGATTTACTATTGATTGTAAGTATATTTTGACTCTTCCAAATGGAGAGAAAAAATACAGCCCTGTTAATGAATTTGGATTTGATTCATCTCATTACTATAGAAAATGGCCTAATAGGAGAATGCTTTCTAGATATGATGATTTTGGTTTTGATTTCGATGGTATTAATAATTCTACTGGAACTCATCTTGATGAAGAAGGATATGATAGAAGAGGTATATGGTATAGACGTGATGCAAATGGTAGTTATGTTTGTACTAATTCTAGATTTAATGATGAAGGATGGTCTAGAAGTCATGCCCATAAGAGTACTAATAGAATAGTCGATGAACATGGATTTAATTATCTTCATTTATACGTTTCTAGAACTAGATTTAAAACTTTTAAATATTCAAAATATGATAAACATAATTTTGATTATTTAGGTATTAATAAAGTTACAGGTACACATCTAAATAGAAATAACTTTGATATAGATGGTAATTGGTGGACTACTGATCAAGATGGCAACTTGTATAACACTCATTCTAAATTTGATGATAAAGGATTGAATATTGATAGATATTCTCCAAATGATTTTAATTCTAAAGGTACTCATAGAGTAACTCATAAGAAGATTAATCAAGAGGGCTTCTTTAGTAATGGTATTAATGCTTTTACTAATGAACCATTTGATCTCAATGGTATTGATATCGATGGTAATAAAGTTTCTAATGTTGATTGGAATTTGATTAAAAAAATTAGAGAAGAAATAAAATTTAATCAACGTATATATATTGAACAATATATTGAAAATGCTATTAAAAATGGTTTAATATATGATATTATTGATTCTTTTGATGAATTTACTGAGACTTTTGATTATGATTTGACAGATTTTGCAGATATAGTAGATGATATAATTAATTCTTGTGTAACAAAAGATGAAAAAATTTATACTAAAGAAGAACTTGATGATTATTTAAAAACTTTCGTTTTAAAGATTATAAGAAATAGAAGAATTCATAATAGTGAATCAATAGATAACTTATATTATGCTTTAGATGAGATGCAAGATTATAGATATGATGGAGATAATAATTTAGATCATCATTTTAGTAAATAAAAACAACTTTATGTTGTTTTTTTTGTATGTATTATAAAAAAAATATATACCTTATTTATAAATTAGGAATGTAATTTTTTATATAAAATGTGCTATACTTAAAAAGAATGTGAGAGTGAGGTGCGATTAATGAAAATTGGTTTTGATAATAAAAAATATGTAAAAATACAGAGTAAGAAAATAAAAGAGAGATTTAAATTATTTGATAAGTTATATCTTGAGGTAGGGGGTAAATTATTTGATGATTCTCATGCAGCAAGAATTTTACCGGGTTTTAAAAATGATGTTAAAATAAGCATGTTTAAAGAGTTAAAGAATGATTTAGAAATTATCTTTTGTATTAATGCTGGTGACATTGAAAAGAATAAAACTAGAGGAGAATATGGTATTACATATGATCAAGAGATAATTAAATTAATCAATCAATCAAAGAAGATGGGATTTTCTGTAAATAGTGTAGTTATAACTATGTATAAAAATCAACCTAGTGTTGATAAGTTTATAAAGAAATTAAATAGAAATGATATTAAAACATATATTCATACTTTTACAAAGGGTTATCCAACTGACGTTGATACTATTGTTAGTGATGAAGGATATGGAGCAAATCCATATATTGAAACAACTAAGAAATTAATTCTAGTTAATGCTCCTGGACCTGGTTCTGGTAAGCTTGCAACTTGTTTATCTCAAATCTATCATGAAAATAAAAGAGGTGTTGATGCTGGATATGCTAAATTTGAAACATTTCCAGTATGGAATCTACCTTTAAAACATCCAGTAAATCTTGCTTATGAGGCTGCGACAGCAGATTTAAAAGATGTTAATATAATTGATCCATTTCATTTGGAAAAATATGGAGAAACAGCTGTTAATTATAATAGAGATGTTGAGACGTTTCCAATTTTAAAGAATATTTTATCAAAGGTATCTAATAAGGATATATATAATTCTCCAACTGATATGGGTGTTAATATGGTAGGATTTTGTATATCTAACAATGATGTAGTAGAAGAGGCATCAAAAAAAGAAATAGTAAGAAGATATTATAATGAATTAAATAATTATAAATTAGGTTTATGTGATGAAGATACTTATAAGAAAATTAATCTATTAATGAATGAATTAGAAATAGATGAGAATTATTTAGATGTTGTTAAGCCTGCTTTGGATAAGAAAAAAGAAGATCGTTATGTAATTGCAATGAAAGCAGGAAGAAAGATTATTACTGGTAAACAAACTGATTTGATGACACCTGCAGGTTCTGTTGTATTAAATGCTTTGAAGCATCTTAGTAAGATTCCTGATATATATTTACTTTCTCCATCAGTTCTTGAACCAATATTAAAATTAAAGAAGACTATGGGAAAAGAAGAAAGACTTAATTTATCTGAGGTTCTTACTGCTTTAAGTATTAGTTCTGTTACTAATCCAACTGCTGCAAAGGCTTTGGCAAGTATTACTAAATTACAGGGTACTGATGCTCATGCAACATATATTGTAACTGGAATTGATAAGACGACTCTAAAAGAATTAAAAATTAATTTAACTTGTGAAAATGAATTTATTGATGAGTAAAAATAATTGACCATTTTAGATTTTTAGTATATAATCTTAATAAATTGATGAAGAGGACATGATTATTTATCTTATGTATTTAAGAGAGTCTATGGTTGGTGTGAATAGATATACATGTAAATAATTCCTACCTTGGAGTGATTAGCAAACTAATCCGGTTAAACCCGTTATAGTAATTAAGTTAAATAAGAGATGGTACCGTGAATTTCACTTTCTTTGGTATTATCTCTTTTTATATTTTGGAGGTTATTATGAAAAATAAAGCTATTACTAGTAGAGATGAAGATTTTGCACAATGGTATACTGATGTAGTTAAGGCTGCTAAGTTAGCTGATTATACATCAGTTAAAGGATGTATTGCCATTGAACCTAATGGTTATGCGATATGGGAAAAAATTCAAAGCATAATGGATAAGAAGTTTAAGGAGTTAGGACATGTTAATGTTCAAATGCCTTTGTTAATTCCAGAGCATTTATTTAATCAAGAAAAAGAACTTATTGAGGGTTTTGCTCCTGAGTTAATTTGGGTTACTCAAGCGGGAGAAAAGAAAATGGAAGAACGTCTTGCTATTAGATCTACATCTGAAACATTATTCTGTGATTATTATAAAAAGCATATTACTTCTTATAAGGATTTACCTAAATTATATAATCAATGGTGTAATGTATTTAGATATGAAAAAGAAACTAGACCTTTCTTAAGAAGTAGAGAGTTTTTATGGCAAGAAGGACATACTGTTCATGCTACTGCAGAAGAAGCAGAAGCTGAGACTAAGCAAATGATGGAAGTATATAGATGGTTTAATCATGAAATTTTAGCAATTCCTTCTATTACTGGAAAGAAGACTGAAAAAGAAAAATTTGCTGGTGCTGAATATACTATAACTAATGAAGATTTAATGTATAATGGTGTATGTCTTCAGGATGGAACTTCACATTATTTTGGACAAAAATTTTCTAAAGCATATGATGTTAAATTTACTAATAAAGAAAACAAAGATGAATATGCATACTATACTACTTGGGGTAAGACTACAAGAGCAATTGCTGCTATTATTATGGTTCATGCAGATGATTATGGTTTAGTTCTTCCACCTAGAATTGCTCCTAAACAAGTTGTAATTATACCTATTGGAGATAGTGAAGAAGTAGATAGTTTAGTAAATAAATATAATCAAGAATTAAATAGTAATGATATTACTACTTATATCGATAATTCAGATAAGTCTCCTGGATTTAAATTTGCAGAGGCAGAAGTAAATGGTATTCCAATTAGAATTGAAGTTGGTAAGAGAGATTTAGAAAATAATCAAATTACTATTGCTAGAAGAGATACTAGAGAAAAAATAACTGTTTCTAAAGATGTTGATATTGTTAAATATATTAAAGAATTACTTGATACTATCCATAACGATATGTACAAGAAGGCAATAGAAAGAAGAGATGCCTTAACTTTTGAAGCACATAATATGGCAGATATGGAAAAGATTTTGAATACTCAACCTGGATTTATTCATGCTATGTGGTGTGGGGACAGTGAATGTGAGAATAAAATTAAAGAAATTAAAGGTTGTAAATCTAGATGTATAGTAGAAGATGGTGAAAGAATTGATGATAAGTGTGTTTGCTGTGGTAAAGAAGCAAAAGAACATGTTATTTGGGGAATTCAATATTAAAAAATAATAGATTTTTCTATTATTTTTTTGTTTTATATTTATAAATGATGTTATATAATTAAATTAATAATTGAAAAGGAGTGTTAAAATGAAAAGCAAAATTAAAAGTTTAGTTTTGTTACTTGTTGCGGTTGTCTTAATTACTGGATGTACAATGAAGGAAAATGTAAACATGAAGATCTCATCTAATAAAGATGTAAAGGCATCTATTATTATTGCTATGGATGATGAGATGATTGATGCCATGATTTCAATGAAGGAATCTGGTTCTTTGAACCCTGATGAAAGCGAGAAAAAGACTTATACAGACGAGGAGCGTTGGAAATATTTAGAAAGTGATGATTCAGCTCTTGAGGTACCTGATGATTTTACTACTAAAAAATATGATAAAGATGGTTTCAAAGGATATGTTGCAGAAAAAAATTTGGGTAGTATTGATAGTTTATCTACTACAGAAGCTGGAGAAAGACAAAATATCGTTTCTGATAGTGATGATGAATTCTTTGTAGGTAAATTATTTATAAAAGATGGTACTAAATATTCTTCAAATATGAAAATTGATCTTGGTGATGAGGCACAGGGCATGTCTTCTTATGAATCATATGGTGCAGTTTTTGATATGAAATTAGTTATAGAATTTCCTAAAGTTCCATTATCACATAATGCCAATGAGGTTTCTTCTGATGGAAAAACTCTATCTTGGAATTTATTAAAGAATCAAGATGTTGATTTCACATTTGATTTTGGTAAAAATGGTAAGGTTACTGATACAAAAACAGATGACATAAAAAATCCTCCTGTAGAAAAACAAGAAAAGAATAATATGACTTTATATATTATTATAGGAGCTGTTGTTGGGATTTTACTATTAGTTATTATTGTAGTTTTAATAATTGTTCTAGTTGTAGTAAGAAAAAAACCACAACCTGTTATTGTTGAACAAACAATTCAACCTGCACAACCAATACCAAATCAAGTTTCTGTACAAGAACAAGTAATACCACAAAATACTAATCAAAGTGATAAACCTTCTACAACAAATATTAATATTGAAACAAATCAAACAAGTACTTCTGAAACAACTACAGAGGTTAAAGAATCTAGTGAGGAAAATGTTTTAGATGATACTGTTCAGGAATCAGCTGTAGTAGAAGAAAATAATGATAATAACAAAGAAACAGAATAATTTATTCTGTTTTTTTTATGTCTTTATATTCATTTATGTTATAATAAAATGTAGTGTTTAATTAGGAGAATTATATGATAATAATTAAGATGTATATAACTTTATTAAGTTCTATTTTCGCAGGAATAGTAAATTCAATTTTTTGTAAATCAAATATTTTAGATTTTTTAAAGATACCAATGGATTTTAATAAAAGGTTATATGATAATAAACGAATATTTGGTGATAACAAGACATGGAAAGGCTTCTTTGGATATATTGTTTTTAATATTATATTTTCTTGTATCTTTGGATTTATTTGGGAGATTACTAATTTAGAACATTTAAATTTCTTTTATATGAATTATACTAATACTTTTACATATAATCTTTTAATTGGATTTTTATTAGGTTCATTTTATGCTTTATTTGAATTACCTAATAGTTTAATTAAAAGAGGCTTAGACATAGAGCCTGGAAAAACTAATAATAAATATAGATTATTGTTTATTATTCTTGATCAAGCTGATTCCATTTTTGGAGTAGCATTGGTTGTTTGGATGTTTTATCCTATTGGTATAAGAGTATATTTACTTTTTATTGTAGTTGGTACAATAACTCATTTGTTAATTAATATGTTTTTATATTTCTTACATCTAAGAAAAAATATGTTTTAGGGGAGTTTTTTATGGTTGTTGAATTTGATAGCAAGAAGAAGATTGGAAATGTTGGTAATAAAGCTAAATTTCTTATGGAAATGAAATCAAAAGGATTTAATGTTCCTAATGGAATTGTAGTTGATAGTGATACATATACTGATGAAATTAAATATAATAAAATTGATTCTAAGATAAAAAGGTATTTAAATAAACTTAATACTGACAATGTTTTAGATATTAGTAAGAAGATTTATAAATTATTTGATAGTTTTAAATTTTCTAGTGATACTGAGAAATCTATAATATCTAAATTAAATAAGAAAACTTTATATGCAGTTAGAAGTAGTGGTACTAAAGAAGATTTGGATGAGTTTTCTTTTGCAGGGCAATATGATACTTTTTTAAATGTTTCATATAATGATGTTTTAGATAGAATAATTGATTGTTATAAATCAATGTTTTCAGATGTGATACTTAGTTATTTTCTTAATAATAATATTTCTTTTGATGATATTAAGATGAGTGTTGTTGTACAAGAAATGGTTCCTAGTGAGTATAGTGGTATTTGTTTTACTGTTGATCCTATTACTGGTAATGATAAGACAATGTTAATAGAGATTGCTCCTGGGTTGGGAGAAAATATAGTAAGTGGGCAAAATAAGCCTGAACAGTATTATTATGATTGGTTTAATGATGAGTGTATTTTTGATGATAATAATTCTTTTATAAATGAAAAGATATTGAGGAAGATTGGTTTAGAGTTTTCTCATATTATGCTTTATTTTGGATATCCTTGTGATATAGAGTTTGCTATTATTAAGGATAAATTATATATTTTACAAGCTAGAAGAATTACTAAAATTGAATACCAAGGATTTGATGATTTGTGGTCTACTGCGGACTTTAAAGATGGTGGAGTTTCTGCTTCTGTTTGTACTCCTTATATGTGGAGTCTATATGAATATAAATACTTAGAAAAAGAGAATTCCCTAAAAAAGTTGGAGAAATGTTTTATGGTAGATGTTATTGGAATTTATCTACTGTAAAAAAGGCTATGAGTAAAGTAGTTGGTTATAAGGAAAGAGATTTTGATAATGAGTATGGTATTGCTCCTAATTATGAAGGTGATGGAAAAACTACTGGTATTAATCCTTTTAGTTTAATTGCTATTATTAGAATGGCTATTGCTCAAAATAAAATAGTAAAAACTAGAGAAAAGAATTCTATAAAACTAAAAAATGATTTGTTAACTAAATATTATTATTATAAAGGAATGTATGATACTAATAGTATTATTGATATTAAGAAAGTATGGAAAGAGTTAACTCATAATGATTATTTAATGAGTGAATCAACATATTTTTGGCAGATATTTATTAATACAATTCATCAATCTTTAAATAAAGATAGTTTGCTTAAATATATTGAAGAAGCTGATTATCTTCAATTAATAAGTAGTATTGATGATATTTCTCATTTATTACCTTTTTATGAGATGTGGGATGTATCTCGATTAATTAGAAACGATAAAGAATCTTTTACTTATTGGAAAAACAATTCAGTTTCTAAAATAATAGCTGATTTTGATAAAGATAAGAATAGTTATTATTTTGATGAAGTATTAAAAATTATTAATAGATATGGTTATCATTCTGATAAAGAGTTAGATGTTACATATCCGTGTTACTATGAAGAAATTGATCCAATTATAATTAATATAAAAGATTTAGTTAATTTAGATGATTCTTATTCTCCTTTAGAAGATCAGGAGAGAGGTAAAAAACTATATCAAAAGAAACTAAAAGAAATTAAAAAGAAAATAAATGAAAAAGATTATTTGAAGCTAGAGAGAAAGATAGTAAAAATTAGAGAAATGTTATGGTGGAGAGAAGAGTTTAGAGATATTTCTACAAGATTTTATTATTTAATTAGAATATATACAATTCTTCTTGCTAAAGAATTATTTAGAGAAAAAGTATTAAATGATGTTGATGATATTTGGTTTTTAAAGGTAAGTAATCTGTGGGATTATTTGGATGATAAAATTACTAGTAAAGATCTAAATAGTGTTATTGATAAAAATAAAAAATATTATGATTCATATAGAAATTATATGAGTGAAAATGAGATTGGATCTAAAATTGGTCATAAGAATATCCTTAAGAAAAAGAATAATATTCAAGGTTTAGGTGCGAATAATGGTATTGTTACTGGTACTGCTAGGGTAATAGAGTCATTTGATGAGATTGACAGACTTAGAGAAGGAGATATTTTAGTAACTAAATTTACAGATACTGGATGGACTCCTAAGTTTGCGATATTATCTGGTATTGTTACAGAGTTTGGTGGTGTCTTGTGTCATGCAGCTATTGTTTCAAGAGAGTATGGAATACCAGCAATTGTTAGTTGTACTGGTGTAATGAATGAGATTAAAGATGGCGAAATTATTACTATAAATGGTACAACTGGGGAGATAAAGAAAGGAAAATAATATGATAGGTAAATGGAACAAATCAGTAGTTTTAACTTATATTAGTCTTGCTGTAGGTATAATTGGTATTGCTTTGCTATTTAATGGAGTTAGTATTAAATATTCAATAATATGTTTAATCATATCTGGAGTTTGTGATATGTTTGATGGAACTGTTGCAAGGAGATGCAAAAGGGATGAAGAAGAAAAGGAGTTTGGTATTCAATTAGACTCATTAGTTGATACAATTTGTTTTATTGCTTTACCAATAACTATTTTGTGTTTTACTAATTATTCTTTATGTTTTATTCCTATTTATATTTTATATGCTGTATGTGGTATTGCTAGACTTGCTTATTTTAATATTAAAGCTCCTAGTAGTAAGGCTGTTTCTTATTATGAGGGATTACCTGTTACTTATAGTGCATTATTATTTCCAATTATTTATTTATTATTTTATGTACTTAAGCAGAATGTTTTTATATATTTAATAAATGTTTTGACTATTGTTTTAGCTGTTTTATATGTTGTAAGGATAAAGGTTCCTAAACCAAGACTTTTTGCATCAATTGTTTTATCATTAATCGCAGTTATTGTTACAATAGTATATATATTAGTATAAAAAGAAAAGAGGGTTATAAATGTTAAAAAGATTATATATTTATTACAAAGAAAGATATCCATTTTTTTCAAGATTGTTACTTGGTTTAATTGTTTTTGGAGAAATATATTTTATTGTTCTTCTTAATCAAGGAGTAACAAAGTTTAATATTGGGATACAGGAAATAGTAGGTGGTTATACTGTTTTTGCATTTTTATTATGGTTAAGAGTTGCAGATGATTTAAAGGATTATGAAACTGATAAAAAATTATTTCCTGATAGGCCACTTCCTAGTGGAAGAACAAAGATTAAGGATGTAGTTATATCTTGCGCTCTAGTTGAAGCTATTGCAGTTGTTTTAAATGTTTTATTTATGCCTAATCTTATATTCTTTGTTGTTTTATATTTTTATGGTTATTTAATGAGTAAATGGTTCTTTCAAAAAAGTAAAATTCAACCAAGTCTACCTCTTGCATTAATAACACATAATCCTGTTCAAATGATAGTTAATTTATATATTATTAGTTTTACCGTTATAAAGTATAATTTAGATTTTATTAATTTAACTACTATTATGACTTTATTTACTTTATATTTCCCTGCTTTAATATGGGAAGTTTCTAGAAAGATAAAAGCTCCTAAAGATGAGAATGATTATACTACGTATTCTAAATTATTTGGTTATAAGAAAGCTACTAAGTTTGTTTTAATATTAACTATAATGGATATCATTACTAATTTTATTCTTGTATGGAATTTAAATAAAATATCTGTATTAATTTTATTCTTGCTAGTTTCTTGGATGACTTATCAGTTTATTATCTTTATGAAAGATCCCACTAAATTTAAGATTGTAGATAAGGTAGAAAGATATACATACTTGCAGGAATTTACAATGTTACTTACTGTTGTAGTATACCTTTTAATAGGTAAGATTTAATGAAAGATAAAAACTTAATAAAGTTAAGGGAATATGGTTTTAATGTTCCGGAGTTTGAAATAATAGAGTGGGAAGATAGGAATAAAAAAATTGATTTATCAAAGTATAAAGGTAAGTATGCTATTAGAAGTTCTTCTAATTTAGAAGATTCTAGTGATAATAGTTTTGCTGGATTGTTTGATACATATTTAAATGTTGATAGTAAAGATATAGAAAGTAAAGTAAAAGAGTGTTTTAATTCTATCAATAACAAGAATGTTAAAGAATATATTACTAATAAAAATATTGATATTTCTGATGTTAAAATGAATGTTATTATTCAAAAAATGGTTAATAGTAAAAATTCTGGTATTTTATTTACTTCAAATCCTCAAGGTTTATTAAATGAGTCTGTTATTGTAGTTGGTCGTGGTCTTGGAAATAATGTTGTTGAAGATAAAGTAGATACTACTACATATTACTTTAATAATACTGATTCTATTTATTATTATGAAGGTGATTGTGATTACTTAGATAATGATATGATTAATAATCTTATTTCTATTTCTAAGGATTTAAAGAAATATTTTGGAGAATACATAGATATAGAATTTGCTATAGAAAATGATGATATATACATATTACAAGTTAGAGATATAACTACTATAGATGATGATAATATCGTGATACTTGATAATAGTAATATAGTAGAGAGCTATCCTAATATAAGTTTACCTTTAACAATATCTTTTGTAGAATTTGTTTATAGTAATGTTTTTAAAAAAGAAGCATATCGTCTTAGTCATAACAATAAATTGGTTGAAGAGAATAATGATAAATTTAATAATATGGTTGGTACTGCGAATGGAAGAATATATTATAAGATATCTAATTGGTATGCTTTAATTAAGTTTTTACCTTTATCAAAAAAAATTATTCCTATATGGCAGGATATGTTAGGGGTTAAAAATAAGAATTATGATGATGGTAAATTAAAAATACCTTTCCTTACGAAAATTAAAACATATTTTAATACAATAAAAGAATTAAAAAATGTTTCAAAAAACATGGATATATTGAATGACAAATTTATTAAAATTAATGATTATTTTTATAATAATTTTAATAATGAGATGTCTAATGAAGAGGTGTTTGAATTATATAATAAGATAAAAGAAGAACTTTTAGATTCTTGGGATATTACTCTTGTTAATGATTTATATTCTTTTATATATACTGGTTTATTAAAAAAGAGATTAAATAAAAAGAAATATAGTTCTGAAAATGTTAATGACTATATTTCTGGGATAAGTAATATAGAAAGCTTAAAACCTATTAAGAGTATGATAGAACTTGCTTATATAGAAGATAAGATATCTATGGACGAATATACTGATAAGTTTAATAATTATATTTCTTTATATGGAGATAGAAACTTAGAAGAATTAAAATTAGAAAGTAAGACCTTTAGAACTGATCCTTCTTTATTAAAGAATAAGATTAAGGAATATCAAGCAGATAAGAATAAATTAGAAAAATTATATAAAGATTTAAATAGTAATAATTATACTTTTATTAAAGAAGATTTCATTACTAATTATATTTCTAAAAGAGCAATGTTTGGGATTAAGAATAGAGAAATATCAAGATTAAATAGAAGTAGAATATATGGTATGGTTAGAGAAATGTTTAGACAGATTGGTTCTAATTTAGAAATGGATAATTTAATTGATAAAAAAGAAGATATATTCTATTTAAATATTGATGAGGTTTTTAATTATAAAAAGTTTAATCTTAAGGAATTAATTTCTAACAGAAAAAAAGATTATAAAATATATAAATTACTTCCTTCTTATTCTAGACTTATTTTTTCTAAAACTGAATTTGATAAACACCATAAGTCAATTAATAGTAATAAAATAATTATTGATAAAGATAAATTAGAAGGTATTCCTACTTCTAATGGTATAGTAGAAGGGGAGGCTCTTGTAATTGATAATATTCTTGATAATTATGATGTTAAAGACAAGATACTAGTTACAAAGATGACTGATCCAGGATGGGTGTTTTTAATTGCGACTGCTAAAGGTGTTATATCTGAGAAGGGATCAATCCTTTCTCATACGGCAATTATTTCAAGAGAATTAAAGATACCATCTATTGTTGGAGTAGAGGATGCAACTAAGATAATTAAAACAGGTGATTATTTAAAAATGGATGCACATACTGGAAAAATTGGGATACTAAAAAGGAGAAAAAAATGAAGATAATTAGATTTAATAATGATGAGGATTATATAAAAAAATTTATTGATTTTCCTAAAAAACTCTATACTAAAAATGATTTGATGGAAGATGCTCATACTATGGAGGAAATACTTAAAGGAGAACATCCTCTAAGTAATGATTTTAAGTTAACTAAATTTTTAGTTGATAAGAATGGTGAAATTGTAGGTAGATTTATTATTACTGAATATCCTGATGATAAAAAAGTTTGTTATATAGGCTTCTTTGAATGTATAAATGATTCGAAAGTCGCAAAGTTTTTATTTAAAGAGGCAGAGGGTTATGCAAAAGAATATGGTTATAAAAAAATTGTTGGTCCAGTTGATGCTTCTTTTTGGATAAAGTATAGACTTAAAATAAATAAGTTTGATAGACCTTATACTGGAGAGCCTTATAATCTTAATTATTATTATAAGTTATTTACTGATAATAAATACAAAGTTTGTGATCACTATACATCACAGGTGTATGAACAGGTTGATGAGAAATATTCAAATGATAAGTTTAATGAACATTTTGAGGAGTTTACTAAATTAGGATATTCTATTATTAAACCTAAAATGAAAGACTTTGATAAATGTATGAATGAGATATACGATTTAATTACTGTTTTATATAGTGATTTTCCTATTTTTAAAAAATTATCAAGAGAATCTTTTCTAAAACTATATAAACCATTTAAGAATATAATAAATATGGATATGGTTAGAATGGCTTATTATAAAGATAAACCAGTTGGTTTTTATATAAGTGTTCCGAATTTTCATAATATTGTCTATCAATTAAATCCTTTAAATCTACTTAAGATTTTATGGCAAAGAAAGTATCCTAAAGGTTATGTTATGCTTTATATGGGAGTTGATCAAAAACATAAAGGGTTAGGAAAGGCTTTAGTTTATTCTATTGTTGAAGAACTTAAGAAAAGCCATTTACCTAGTATAGGAGCTCTTGCTCATGATGGTAAGATTAATCAGAATTATGCTAGTGAGGTTATTAACTCTAGATATGAATATGTGTTATTAGAAAGGAAGATTTAGATGTATTTAAAAAGTGTTATTAAAAGAGATTATAATAAGTGGTATGATGATCCATATATTTATGAGAAAGTAAATGATAAATATGATTATATTACTTTTGGCAAATTTATAGAAAAAAGTTTAGGTATTGCGAATGATTTAATAAAAAAAGGATATAAAAATAAAAGGATAATGATTATAAGTGAGAATTCTACTAAGTTAATGGAAGTAGATATTGCTGTTACTTTTTATGTTGGTTTATGTGCTATTGTAAGTAAGGAATGGAAAAAGGCTGATTTAATTCAAGGTATTGATGAATTGAAGGCTGATTTACTTCTTTATTCAGATAATTATAAAGATGTAGTAAAAGATGTTCTTAAAGAAAGAAGTATTGATTCAATGAATTTAAATGATTTAGATACTACTTTCAATAGTAATTTATTTGATTTACCAATAAAAAGTAATAATAAGCCAGCAAAGATTGTATTTTCTTCTGGAACTACTGGTAAGAGTAAAGCAGTTATGTTATCTTTAAAGAATATTTTTGCAGGTTATAATTCATTAGTTAGAAGATGTCCGTTTAATCATAAAGATTCGACATATTTATTTTTACCTTTGAATCATACATATGCCAATGTATATAATTTTATGTATTCTTTAGTAGCGGGTTACAAGATCTATCTTGCTAGTTCTACTGCTAATATAGGTCGAGAATTATTAGAGGTTAATCCAACAATATTCTGTGCAGTTCCTCTTGTTTTTAATAATTTACTAGAAGCTTATAAAGATAATATTAATATGGCTTTTGGTACAAATATAAAATATTTATTCTGTGGTGGGGCTGCTATCTCTAAAGGAACTCGAAAAATATATAAAGATAAAGGGCTTAATATGATGCAAGCATATGCTTTGTCTGAGACAGCTTCTTCTCTTGCAATTGCTTATCCTTATAAAGATGATTTAGAAAGTTCGGGTACTATATTTGAAGATATGGATGTAAAAGTAGATAATCCTGATAAAGATGGTGTTGGTGAAATCATAGTAAAGGGAGATGCAGTATTTATTGGTTATACTGATAAAGATTTAACAAAAAATGTATTTGATGAAGATGATTACTTTCATACTGGAGATTTGGGTTATATAAAAAATAATAATATATATTTAAAAGGTAGGAAAAAGAAGATGCTTCTTACTAGTAATGGTGAGAATGTTATGGCTGAGTCAATAGAAGAAAATATTAAGTCTAGAAATTCTTCTATTAAGTCTGTTAAGGCATATACTAAAGATGATAAAATAATCGTAAATATATATTTAGATAAAGATATTGATTTAGATGAGTTAATTTCAAAATATAATAGTGAAGTTCCTAGGTATGAAAGGGTATCTGACTATAAAGTTTATTTTGATTCAATTGATACTAGATTAAAACAATAAAAAAGATAATAAAATATATTATCTTTTTTTATATTAAATGATATAATTAAGAAGATAGGAGTGATAGTTATGAAAAAACTATTGTTGGGTATGATACCTACATTTATTATTATATTAATTATTGTTGTTATTATTAGTTTAAATAAAAAGAATGATATTATTTTAACTAATTATTCTATTAACGATAAGAGTAATACTGTTACTTTATATGTCACTACAACTACTGATGTTGGTGGCGCTCGTGAAATATCTGTAAGAGATGATGGAAAAGATAAGTATATTACTTTTTATTCCACTTATCCATTAATGAGTAAGAGTGCAAAAAAATCATTTGTGATTGAATTGAATTCTGATTGTGAAAATATTTATTTTAATAGGGGTAATGCTAATATTAGTAGTGTTACTAAAAAATATAAAGGTGAGTTATTTGGTTTAGTTCTAAAGAAGGATAAAACGCTTAATTCTTGGGAATTAGTTAAATAATAATACTATATTAGTGTAAAATATGTGTAATATATTATTGTAGTAATATATAGTTATATAAAATATACATTTATCTATGGTATATTTATTTTAAGGAGTTGAATAAAATGGAGAAAAAAGAATATTTAAGTGAAGAAGAATATCAAAAAAATGCCAAGAAGCTTAAGAAGATAGGTTTAATCGTTTTAATTATTGGTATAATTGTTCTTATAGTTGGAACTGCTTTGGCTATAGTTGGATTTGTTGGATTTGGTAATAGTCCTATGCAAGCACTTGGTTCTGATTATGTTGATACAGGTGTTGTACAAGATGTTGCTGGTGCTGCAATGAGAAATATGGTTATATTAATAATTGGTTCATTACTTTCTATGGTAGGACTTGGTTTATCAGCTGTGGGTGGAGTTTTAATGTTCGTTGCTCATGGAAGAGAAATAAAATCTTTTGCTACACAACAAGCTATGCCAATTGCACAAGAAGGAATTGAAAAGATGACACCAACTGTTTCAAATGCCGCAGAATCAATTTCAAAGGGTGTTGCAAAAGGAATTGCAGAGGGTAAAAAAGAAGCAGCTACTGATGATGAAATTGAGCACTTATAAAGTGCTTTTTTATTTGTAATATTTTTCTACAATGATATAATTAATTAGTAAGGAGAAATAATGTGAAAAAACTAAATATGATAATAAATAATAAATTTACATGGTTTAATAGATATGATTTAGTTATATTTATTATTTTTGTTTTGTTTTGTAGTTTCTTTTCTTTTCAGAAACTAGGTAATTATAAATCTCCTAATACTTTCTATAGATTTGAGGATGAAAATATAATTATAGATCTAAAAAAGCAGGCTGATATTAACCAAATAAAAATATTTAATGGTGAAAGAGAGTCCGACTATAATGTTTATGTTTCAGAAAATAATAGTGAATATGATTTGTTAACAGAATATAAGTGCAGCGGGGCTTTTTCTTGGGATGTAATTAATATTAAATATCATAAAATCAGATATATTAAATTAGAGTTTTATGAAGAGGCATCTGTTGGTGAAATAGGTGTATACGAAGATAATAAATTAATAAGTGATACATATATTACTAATTCTAGAAGGATGATTAATTATTTAAATGATGAACAAGAATTAATTCCTATTAAAAAGTCTTATATGAATTCTTCATATTTTGATGAAGTATATTTTGCTAGAACTGCATATGAATATGTTAATGGATTAAATATATATGAGTGGACGCATCCTCCTTTAGGTAAAATTATACAATCAGTTCCTATATATATTACTGGTAATATGGCTCCTTTCACATATCGCTTTATGGGATGTTTAGCGGGAATATTATTAGTTGGTGTAATGTATTTATTTGGAACTATTTTATTTAAAAAAAGAAAATATGGTATTTATACTGCTTTACTTATGATTTTAGATACATTTAGATTTGCTCATACTAGAATGGGTACTGTTGATTCTCATTTGGTTTTATTTATTACTTTATCTATATTTTTTATGTATTGTTTTATTACTAATAATAAAATTAGATATCTATTTTTATCTGGTATATTATTTGGATTGAGTTTTTCAGTAAAATGGACGGGATTATATAGTGGTATTGCTTTAGCTATTATGTATTTTTATTATTTATTCAAGAATAAGAAAATTAAATTTGATTATTTAATATATGGATCTATTTTCTTTGTTTTTATTCCAATATTTTTATATTGTTCTGTATATTTAGTTTTTAATAATAATTTATATAAAACTAATAGTATAGAGAATATTATTAAAGTTAACAAGAAAATGTATTTATATCATTCTAGATTATCTGATACTCATACTTTTTCTTCTAAATGGTATTCTTGGCCAATATCTTATAGACCTGTTTGGTATCATCAAGTTGATATTGATGATAATAATCAGGAAACTATTTCGGGTGTTGGTAATATAATAATTTGGTATACAAGTATATTGGGAGTTGTTTATCTTTTACTTATTTCTATTTTAAAAAGAGATAAGAAAGCTATGTTTCTCTTATTATGTATTGGTAGTTTATGGCTCCCATATGTCTTTATAAAAAGAATTATGTATTTGTATCATTTCTTTCCAGTGTTACCATTTTTCTTTATGTCATCTATCTATTTTATAAAAGATTTAGAGGATAGATGTGACTTTAAGAAAATATTTCCTATATATTTACTTTTAAGTACTGTTTTCTTTATTGTATATTATCCAGTTGTTTCTGGTGTGAAAATTGATAAAAAATATACTGATAGTTTAGAAATATATGAGTCTTGGTATTTTTGATAAGATACTTCTTTATTGAAGTATTTTTTTTTGATATACTAATAATAGAGGTGATACAATGAAGGCAATTTGTGTAGGACATTCTACTTTTGATACTACGTTGCCAGTAGATAGTTTTCCAAAAGAAAATATAAAAATGAGAATTAAAGAGCATATTGAATGTGGGGGAGGGCCTGCTTCTAATGGAGCATATCTTCTTGCTAAATGGGGAGTAGATACAACTATAGCATCTGTAGTAGGTAAAGATTATTATGGAGAAAGAGTTTTAGATGATTTTAAGAAGATAGGAGCAAATTTAAAGTATTTAGAATTAAAAGAGGGACATGGTACTTCAAGTAGTTATATTATTGCGAATATGAGTAATGGTTCTAGAACGGCGATTACTTCTAAGAAACCTCCTATAAGACGTCTTGAACAAACTATAGATGAAAAATATGATTTAATATTAGTTGATGGAGAACACCCTGAAACTGCTAAAGAAGTATTGCTTAATAATCCTCAAGCTATTTCTGTTTTGGATGCGGGAAGACTTAACGATGATACTAGAGAATTGGGAAAATTAGTTACTTATGTTGTTTGTTCTCATGATTTTGCTGAGGAATTTACTAATAAGAAAACTGATATAAACGATATGAATACTTTAATTGATATATATAATGAAATAAAAGATTATTTTCAAACAAATATTATTATTACTCTTGAGGCTGATGGTAGTTTCACGGAAATTAATAATCAATATAAAATAATACCTAGTATTAAAGTAAAAGCAATTGATTCAACTGGGGCAGGAGATATATTCCATGGAGCATTTACATATTTTATTGGTATGAGATATTCTTTAGAAGATGCAATTAAATATTCATCAATTAGTGGTGCTATTTCTGTTACTAGAATCGGTTCAAGGAATTCAATACCTACATTGGAAGAAGTGCTTGAGTATGATAACGTTATATAGTAATTTACCATCACTAGATTTACATGGTTTTGATAGAGATTATGCTAGAATTAAAATAAATGAATTTGTGTATGATAATTATCGAATGAAGAAAAAAAAGATAGTTATTATTCATGGAAATGGGGCAGGTATTTTAAAGAAAACTTGCCAACAAACATTAAAAAATAATAGATATGTAGAAAAATATAAAATTAATAATTTTAATAGTGGTGAAACACTAGTAGATTTAAAGTAAGCTTAATAGGAAATCCGTTGACAAATATATATTCTTGCGTTAGAATAATCAATACATGTCTCAATGAGAGACTAATCTGTAAAAAAAGCTAAGAGGGTGAGATTGATTATGTATACAGAAGAATATGAAAAGAAAGGGTTTCCTATTTTACGTACAATTTTAAAAGTGCTTATTATAGGTATTATTATATTATTGTTAATACTATTTATTCCTAAATTAATTAAGAATAGTTCAAGTAGTAATAATAATGGTAATAATGGAACAAGTGGTAGTAATAGCAATTGTTCTGACAAATATGAGAAGAGTTTAGATGCACTTACATCTCAAATATTTGCAGACAATCTAGAAAAAATGAAAGATGCGGCAGTATCATATTATACAACTGAAAGACTTCCTGAAAACGTTGGTGATTCAGATACTATGACTTTGAGTGATATGATTGGTAAGAAGTTAATAGTTGCTTTAATTGATAAGAATAATAAAGCTGTTGATGTTGAAAAGAGTTATGTAAAAATAACAAAAACAGATGAAGAGTATATTTTAAAGGTTAATATTAAAGATAGTGAAAAAGAAGATTATATTCTTGTTCATTTAGGATGCTATTCTTATTGTAAAACAGATATTTGTGAGAAAAATACTAAGAGTACAAAAGATGTTCCTATAAAAGGATCAAAACCAACTCCAGTAGTTACAATTAAGAAGAGTTATTCTGATAATCCTTCATATGAAGAAGAAAAATATTATTGTAAATATGTAAACGGTAAATATTATGACAATGGTGGTAACAGAGTTTCAGAATTAACATATTTAAAATTATGTGAAGCTCCTGTATGTAGAAAAGTAAATGGTTACTATTTTGATAGTAAGGGCAATAATGTTACTAAGTATAAATATGAAAAAGATTGTTACAGTAAGCCAACACCATCTCCATCATATAAATGTGTATATAAGAATGGTAGATATTATGATGCTAATGGTAATGTTGTAAGTAAAGTAAATTACTTAATTAGCTGTGAGAAGCCAAAATGTAAGATTATAGATGGATATTATTTTGGTAAGAATGGTAATGTTGTTACTAAACCAACATATGAAAAAGAATGTAGTAGTAAACCAACACCAACATATAAGTGTGTATATAAGAATGGTAAGTATTATGATGCTAATATAAATGTGTATATAAGAATGGTAAGTATTATGATGCTAAGGGTAATGTTGTAAGCAAAGTAGATTACTTAATTAGTTGTGAGAAACCAAAATGTAAAATTATAGATGGATATTATTTTGGTAAGAATGGCAATTCAGTTTCAAAATCTACTTATGAAAAAGAGTGTAAACCAAAAGAATATGAGTATGAGTATACTAAGACTACTGATAATAAATTCTCTGAATGGTCAGCTTGGTCTAGTTGGTCTAAAACTGATTGTAGTACAAGTGAAATTAATTGTAATGATAGTGATGCTACATGTTTGAATAAATTACAACTATTAAAGAGAAAAGAACAAATTGGTACTTATAAGAAATCATATGCTAGAGAAAGAAATGTAGTAAAACAAACTGGTTCTTATATTGAAAAATCTTGTTCTAAATATAATTATGTAGAGATTAATAAGACAATTTATGCAACAAAGACAACAACTACATACACAGTAATTAATACAATTACTTCTTCTACTCAATCTTCAACTGGTGCTTGGACTTATAATGGTAGAGCAAGTTATAGTAACCCTCCAAGGGATACAAATAGTACTCATTACAAGTTTGTTGGAGCTGACTATAGTTATTGTGGTGATACATGTACATCTTTACCAAATTACTATTATGATTCTTATTCATACACTGGTGGATTGACAAAAGTATCATCAACAACTGTTCCAGGTAATAGTACTTCATCTACTACTTCAACAACATCTAAAGAGTATGAAGCTAGTTGTGGAGGATACACATATAAAACTATTCCAATTTATGGAACTATAACTGTAACTGATAAAGCAACAAGAGATGAACCTCTATATGGTAATGTATGTTATAAGAGTACTAAAAATAGAAATTTAATTGAAAAAGGTTCAACAAAGGCTAAGTGGAGTTCATATAATGATACAAAACTATTAAATAGTGGTTGGACGTATTCTGGTAGAAAGAGATTGAAATAATAGGGGGCTATATTTATGAGATTTATGGATAAAAAATATTTAGATTATATAAATAATATTGTATTTTATGAAACAAAAGATACAAAGGAAAAAAGAGCTAGAATATTCTTTAAAGGTAAAGGTGTTAGAGACGTTAGCTATGATGAAGCAATAGATTTATGCTTGGAAATTGCTAATGAACTTGGACTTAAATCTATTGGAGAATTCAAAAAGTTAGTTAATAATAAAATAATTCATGTAACAACGGAAAAATCTCTTCAAGATAATATTGATTTTTATCAAAAAGAAATTAGTTTTTCTGTAGATGATGATACTATTGAAGATGTTTCTAATGTTGATTTTGATGATGAAATGTCTGATGATGCTGAATTAGAAACTGAGGATGAAACAGTTGAAGAAGAAATCGATAAAGATGTAAATGATTTTGAAGATGACAATTATGATATTGATAATAGTGAAGATTTAGCTGATGAAGACGATTTTGTAGATATTTCTGATCCTAACTTTAATGTTACATATGAACCAAATAAAAAAACTTCAAATTTATCTGAATCTAGTGAAGAAGAGGATAATTCTAAGAAAAAGGGATTTTTTGGCAGATTAGTTGATAAAATCAAGAAGAATAAGATAGTTAAAAGAATTGTATTATGTGTAACAGCTTTAGCTGTTGGCTTAGGAATATATTCTTGTGCATCTAGAAAATCACTTGAAGGTAAAATGGCTAATAGTAATCTAACTTCTATTTCTGATACTAATAGGAATAGTGGTAATGATAAGGAACAAGAAGATTTATTATTCATTGGAGATAACTCTTATTACAATGATTATAGTTATGATACTTTACTAAAGGTTAATTCTAATGATACTCAAAAGAATGCAATGAAAAATACTTTTGAGATGTTAAAGTCATTTAATGGTGACTTTGCAAATGCCTATGTTGAAAAAGGTAGCAAGATTAAACCTGCATTATCTTTTGATGAAATGCTTGCTTTACAAACAGCATATAATGATTATTCTAAAGAACAAATAAAGGCAATATTTAATGGTGCTGAAATTAGATCTAAAGATATGGAGAATAATTATAAAGCAGCTTCATTACAATTAATGGGAGCATATGTTATTGAAACAAAAGAACACCCAGTAAATATGGCTTCACTTATTGATAGTAAAGATGGAAAAGATTTTTATGATAGATATCATAAACAATTTATGAAAGCAAAATATGCTACAGGTGATGAACAACTTAAAGCTGTTAAAGATTTCTATGATATGGTTAGAAAAGATTTCCCTATTACAAATAAAGAAAGAACTGAAGGTATATCTCATGCTGATAGTCATAATTCAATTGAAGCTTATAAGCTTTCAGTTACTCCTATGATTGCAGCATCTGAGATGATTTTCCAAAATCTTAAGGTTGATAATACTCTTAAGGATTATGAGATTGATTTCTTAAATGATATTGGTTTATGTAATTATGCTAAAGATAGTTTTAATAGAGTAGAGACTGTATTATTAGTCAGTGATGCTAATAAAGAAGAACCTCTATATGAACAATATAAGAATCAAATAGTTAAAATGATGAAAGATAAGAATAGTTATGTTATTGATGACGCTCATCGTGAATTATCTAAATTAAAGGTATTCCAATTAGCTGTAAATGGTCATTTTGATCAAGTTATATCTGGTGACTTTAATTGTACAAAAACAGTTGTATCTACATATACTGATAGTTCTGTATCTTATTCTGAAAAAATTGAAAGAAAAGAATTACCTATTACTGATGAAGCTAAAGCTAAGATTGACGCTCAAGTTGCTTCTGAAAATGCTAAAGCAAAATCTGAAGGTGAAAGAAAAGCTGATCAAAATAGAAAATCTATGCAAGATGCTGAAGATAAAAATGCAGCTAAGGTTAGAGAAGAAGTTAAAGCTGATGACAAAGATATGCAAGATAAAATTGATCAAGCAAATGAAGATATTTCTAAGGGAAAACCAGTTAATGAATCTGATTTTGGTGATCATGGTGTTGATTTTGATGATGATCATTCAGATGAACATGGTAATTTAGATGATTCTGTTGATGGAATTACTACTGATGGTAGAGGTGCTGATAATGGAGCGTTACCTGATCCTAATGAAACAGGAAAGAAAATTGATTCTGCTTCTGTTGGTGCTAGTAATGAAGCATTTGCTGATAGTTATGTTGAATATATCGCAGAAACATCTGCTAGTGAGACTGAAAACGGATATCAATATGTAAAATAAAAAAGCATTTATATGCTTTTTTTGTTATTCTATAATAAATTATTTGACTTTAAGCAACAAATGTGGTATAATATACTCACATTGAAGGTATACAAGTTCTTCAGTCACATTTAGGGGGTTGATTTTATGAAGAATAATTATATTTTTGAATATTTGGATGAGAATGATTTTAGAAAGAAAGAAAGATCAGTAAGAAAATATAATATGTTAGCTTACAAAAAATTAACTTTTACTTATTATCCAGAATTAAGAAAAGGTAGTTTCTTAGGTAAAGAAGTAAATAAAAATGATAAAGATAAAACTGTAAGTTATGAGTTACAATTACCAACTGATGAATTATTCAAAAAAGTACATGGACCTATTATTTTACATTACACTGTTTATACTGAAAAAAATATCATTTTACTTACTAATATTACACCTGAAGGTATCTTAGATGAAGGTCATAGAGCAGAACTTTCTACATACAAAGGTGTCATGATTTCTAAAACAAATCCTGAAAAAGATATGTTTAAAATTAATTTATTAAATATGTTGGGAAAATAGAGAAAAATAACTCTATTTTTTTTATTTTTCTATTGCATGATAAGTAAAATTATGCTATTATTAAGTAGTCGTGGACCCTTAGCTCAGTTGGTTAGAGCATCCGGCTCATAACCGGGCGGTCACAGGTTCGAGTCCTGTAGGGTCCACCATTCATGCGAGTATGGCGGAATTGGCAGACGCGCTAGACTTAGGATCTAGTGTCTTAGACGTGCAGGTTCAACTCCTGTTACTCGCACCATTGACGAATCTG